>JALSNB010000197.1 GCA_026987225.1 Caldisericaceae bacterium | reverse complement strand
CATACGGAACAAGATTCTTTTCTCCCAGAAGTTCTTCCGCTTTACCCACACCTATCATTCTACCTTTATACAAAAGCAAAGCATTGGGACGGTAAATGTCAAGGTCAGTGAATTCATGAGAAGAAATGAGAATTGTTTTCCCTCTGTTTGCTTCATCTTTTACAACTTCGGCAAGAATTTTACGCTTTTCCGCATCAAGGCTCACACCCGGCTCGTCAAGATAAAGAATGGATCTGTCCACCACAAGCCCCCTTATTACGGAAACAATTTGCCTCATGCCTGCGGAAAGCTCGGGCACCTTTTTGTCGTAAAAATTCACACCGAAACGTTTACCATATTTAAGTGCATTTGCCATTGCAATAGGCTGAGAAACACCCATCATAACGGCATACTGAATAATATTTTCCATTACCGTAAATTGCCATTCAAGCCCCATCCAAAATGAAGCGGACACAAAAGAAATTTTTTTCTTGATCTCCGCATGATCGTGTAAAATACTTTTTCCATCAACAAAGCCATATCCGGACGTAGGATAAAGAAGGCCAGACAGTATTTTTATAAGGGTTGTTTTGCCTGCTCCGTTGGGGCCTATGATCGCAAAAATTTCTCCCTTTTTAACAGAAAAAGAAACACCGTTAAGTGCTTTTATTTCGTTCTCTTTTATTCTGCGAAGCCTGAAAAAATTTGCCATCCATAAACCGATACCCCTCTCCCGAGCTCTAATGGGAAAGGGGTTAAAAACTTTCGTTATTCCGTTTACCTCTATAACTTTATCCGTATGCATAGATAAAGTATAGCATACTTGACTAAATATTTCTATTCATAGCCGAGGTTTTTCTTCGCCTCTTCGCTCATCATCTCCGGGCTCCATGGCGGATCGTACGTCAGATTGATTTTGACGTTTTTTACGCCCTCCACACTTTTCGTAACCATTTCCACATCGTGGAGAATGTAGTTTCCAAGCGGGCAACCCTGCGCTGTTAATGTCATCGTGATTGTTACCAATCCTTTGTCCTGATCAATATCGATATTATAAATAAGGCCAAGATCCACGATATTTACCGGGATTTCCGGATCATATACGTTCTTCAGTGCTTCAATGATTTTTTCTTTGTCAATCATACATTCCTCCTATTATTATTCTTCGGCGTATATTCTTCGCTCACCCTGCAAGTTCCTGATTTCAGTAACGTCTTGTGTTACTTCCAACGTACCCAGATATTCACCGTTTTTATCTCTAACGGCAAAATAACGAATATAAACGAATTTTCCTTTCATTTGAATCCAAAAATCGGCATGATCCCTCTTTCCGCTCTTAAAATCCGAAAGGATTTTTTCAACGATATGCACGCTTTTCGGTGGATGGCAATTCTGTACCGTTCTGCCAATTACCGCTTTTGTTCGTGGAAAGACACGATTTTCCGCCCTGTTAAAGTATTTAACGATATCTTTATCGTCAATAAATGTAATTTCCACAGGCAAAAGATCCATCATTGCGACAAGTTGTTCTGTTGAAAGTTCTCCGTAATCAAACTTTACCTTATTGCCAGAAGCATTCTTTCTGACCACCTCTAACAATTCATTGAGTTTTTGCTGAACCTCGTCTTTTGAATTCTCCTCCGTTTCTATCTTTTTATGCCACTTCGCATCTTCCGGAGTAAAACTTGCATAACCCATTTCGTCCATCTGTTCCCAAATTTCGTTCCACTCTTTATCCGTAAGTTTGCTGATTGCGGAGGGGTAAAGAATTTTATTTTCTTTGTATATATGATTCGATTTTAGATCTACAATGTAAAGAATAAGAGAATCAATATGCTTTGCAAACTCGGAAAAATCGCTTTCCGGATTATCCAACACGGAAATAAGTTCTTTCATTCTTTCTCTCAAAGAATCGTGCTCAGTCCACATGATCTTGGCAGGCTGAATAATTTCGTGTTTTTCAAGGTAGGGAAACAAAACATTTTCTTCACGTAACATATGGCTTTCAACACCTCTCATTTCCGAAGCAACCCGTTTCAACCGTCCGATTTTTTCTTTTGCTTCTTCGAAACTCTTCATTTCCTTAATCTCTTTTGAAAGTTTTTTTGCTTTGCCAAAGAGTTTTAGAAGTGCCACATGCTCGGACATAAAGAGGTAAAGCGGGTGCCCTTTTTCTGCAATTGGCTTGTCATTTTCTATGGATTCCCTGAAAATATCAATATGCACATCGCAAAGGTTATGAATCTTCTCTGCAGGAAAACCGTCATTTATCAATGCATTTTCTATAATTGCAATTTCAACGGGATGCATATCCTTTAGAATATCTTTAAACCGCTCTTTAATTTCCTGTGGTGTAATATTACCTTTATCCATATCCACAAGCAATTTTTTCATCAGAGCAATACGCTCTTCCCTCTTCATTTTTTTATTATCGATGTTTTTACTCGTTAAATATTCACTCATCTCGAACCTCCTGCATTTATTTGGTA
>JALSNB010000196.1 GCA_026987225.1 Caldisericaceae bacterium | reverse complement strand
GGAGTCTCATCGTAGTGCCCGAATTTCCGCAGTAAAGGATATTTTCCGGCTCCTTTACATTCGAAAGCCCGATGCCTTTTATGTGAAATCCGTCCTTTTCCTTCCTCGCCTTTGCCCCTACGGACTGCATGGCAACAAGCGTTCGCATCACGTCTTCCCCTCTGTTGGGGTTCCTCACGAAAACTTCGGAGCGTGAAATCGAAGAGAAAATAAAAGCTCTGTGCGTTATCGACTTATCCCCTGAAACCGAAAAACTCCCCCGCAGTTTGGAAACCGGCGAAACGGTTAACCCCATATCTTATCCCTCCTTTTCTTTACTCTATCCGCAATTTTTTCCAACTCTCCGCTGTCAATTGCATCGCGCAAATCGGTGAGCACGCCTATAAATTCCGTTATGAACTTTTTTACGTTGTCAGCATTGGTTTGCAGCATACCAGCCGACATAATCGGATCGCCGCTTGCAATGCGCGTCGTATCTCTAAAACCGCTTCCCGCAAGGCTCAAGGCGTTTTCGTCCTTCCGCATTACGTATGAAAACAGGGCAAGGGATACGGCATACGGCAGATGACTCACAAGCCCCAGTATTTCGTCGTGCTTTTCCGCGCTCACCCATACGGGGTATGCGGAGAGCAAGCCGACAAAATTCAGCACCGCTTTTTTGCGATCTTTAGGGAGCCTGCTTTCCTCTGCAAGGATAAAAGGCTTTCCTTTGAACAAAAGCGCATCGGCATTGCGCGCTCCGCCTTTTTCTTTGCCTGCTATCGGATGTCCTCCTGCAAAATACACGTCTTTCGGGAGTTTGCGCATTGCCTCTATAACCTTTCGCTTCGTGCTTCCAACGTCCAAAACTGTTACCCCCGCACGGAACGTGTGCGATTCGATAAAGTGCGGAATAAACTGAACGGGTATTGCAATAATGACAAGATCCGCAACCGAAAGCCCCTCTGGAATCGAAACGGCTCTGTCTATTGCGTTAAGTTCAAGCGCCCGCTCAAGAGCAGCGTTGCTTTTGTCCGCACCCAACCTCTCCGCTTTGCCCTTTAGCGCAAGCCCTACGGAGCTACCTATAAGTCCCGTTCCCACAATAAAAACTTTAGAGAATGAAACGCCCGACTGCTTCACTTATGCGCCTCCCTTTTTCCATAAGCTCTTCGAACTGCTCCGGATAGAGCGACTGCGCCCCGTCAGAAAGCGCCTTTTCCGGATGCGTATGCACTTCTATAATGAGGCCGTCGGCACCGGCCGCAATGGCAGCGAGAGAAACCGGCAAAACGAGGTTTCTTCTGCCTGTTGCATGAGAGGGGTCAACGACAACGGGCAGATGCGTAACGGATTTGAGGTAGGGCACCGCGGATATGTCAAGCGTATTGCGCGTGTACGTGTCGAATGTCCTTATGCCTCTCTCGCACAGAATCACGTTCGGATTGCCGTTTGACAGAATATATTCCGCTGCAAGCAGAAACTCTTCGATTTTTGCGCTCATTCCCCTCTTCAGCATAACGGGTTTTTTCGTTTTGCCGACTGCTTCAAGCAGCGAAAAGTTCTGCATGTTCCGTGCGCCGATCTGAATAATGTCCGCATATTTCGAAACGATTTCAACCTGTTCGACGGACATCGCCTCCGTTATAATCGGAAGCCCGGTTTCGAATTTTGCCTCAGCAAGGTATTTCAGGCCTTCGACGCCAAGCCCCCTGAAACTGTAAGGAGACGTCCTCGGCTTGAACGCACCTCCCCTAAGTACCTTTGCTCCTGCACGCTTTACGGAAATTGCAAT
>JALSNB010000195.1 GCA_026987225.1 Caldisericaceae bacterium | reverse complement strand
CCGAAGGAATGACGGGCTTCGGGGAAGCGGTTCCGAGCAAATACGTTATGAACGAAACGATAGAAGGCACGCTGCAATTTGCAAAAACACTCGAAGAGCTGATAAAAGGAAAGAGCATTTTCAAAAGGAACGAGATAACAAAAATCTTAAAGGGCGCACATGCACCTCACTGCATAATGAATGCGGTAAACAGCGCACTGATCGATTTAACCGGTAAACTGCTGAACGTGCCCGCATACGTGCTGTTCGGCGGAGAAAACAGGCCTATAAAAACATCGGCAACGCTCAGTATAGGAACGGAAGAAGAAACCCTAAAATCCGCAGAGCATCTGCTAAAAACGGGGTTTAAAGCCTTGAAAGTGAAAGTGGGGCTTAACGTCGAAGAAGACATAAAACGCATAAAGGCATTGCGGCATCTGTCGGACGATTTCGATATATATACGGATGCAAACCAGGGATACGATGCGGAGGAAGCTGTGCGCTTTGCAAATGCCGTAAAAGATTGCGGTGTTCTGTTCGTCGAGCAACCGGTAAAAGCGTATGACATCGCCTCTCTGAAATACGTAAAGCATAATTCGCCCGTTCCCGTTATGGCGGACGAAGCGGCAAAAACGCCGCAGGATGCGGAAAATATCATTATGGCGGACGCTGCGGACTATATCAATATAAAACTCACAAAAGCGGGCGGAATAGACGAAGCGATAAAAATCGCACACATCACGGAGTCCGCATACAAAAAGGCAATGGTGGGTTGTATGCTTGGCACGCCTCTGCTCATTGCCGCATCTTTTACCGTCTTCAACAGCACCGAAAGCACGGTGTTTGCCGATCTGGACGGATTCCTCACGCTTTCGGAAAATCCGATAGTCGGGGGGACATACCTGAAGGACGGATTTCTTCACATTTATCCGGGAAATGGCCTTGCGGTGGAAAAACTCAATCTGTGATTTTTTATACAGCTGAGAGAGTTATTTTCTTTATTTGGAAAATTGCATAAGGCAAAAAATAGCGCAGAAAATTATGCCTTATCGCTTGACTAAAATTTTTGTTCGACTATAATTTTATCCGTGAATTGCCCGTATGGAAGGAGGTGATAGTATGGCAGACACAAAAGATTTTGAAAAGATAAGCATTGAAGAAACGATAAAAATGCTCGGAACGGATCCGGAAAAAGGGCTGAGCGAAAAAGAAGTGGAAGAGCGTATCAAAAAATACGGGAAAAACGAAATCCCGGAAAAAGAAGAAACCACTCTTCACAGAATTTTAAGGAGGTTCTGGGGCCCGATTCCGGCAATGATAGAAACGGCGGCAATCCTGTCCGCTATCGTGCATAAATGGGAAGACTTTACAATAATCGTTTTGCTTCTTATTACAAACGTGTTCATTGATTTCTGGCAGGAATCAAAAGCACTGAATACACTGAAAGTTCTCAAAGAAAAACTCGCAAAAAAAGCAATCGTTTTGAGGGACGGACAGTTCAAGCAAATCGATGCGAGAGAACTCGTGCCCGGAGATATCATAAAGATAAGAATAGGAAATATCGTTCCGGCTGACGTAAAGATCATAAAAACGGATTACGTGCTTGTGGACCAATCCGCACTGACAGGCGAATCACTGCCGGTTGCAAAAAAGAACGGAGACATCGTATATTCGAATTCCATTTCAAAACAGGGAGAAGCAATCGGTGTTGTCGTGAACACCGGGCTCAACACGTTCTTCGGAAAAACCGTTAAGCTTGTCGCAAAAGCGGAAAGGGAAGAAAAGAGCCATTTCCAAAAAGCCGTTATCAGGATTGGTAATTACTTGATTATTCTTACCGTGTTCCTCGTTGCGCTGATCCTTATCGTGGCAATGTTCAGAAGCGCGCACATGCTTGAAATCGTGCGTTTCGCATTGGTTCTAACGGTTGCCGCAATACCCGTTGCGCTGCCGGCCGTTTTAACGCTTACCATGGCGGTTGGTGCGACATACCTTGCAAGAAAGCAGGCTATTGTGAGTAGGCTTGCCGCAATCGAAGAACTTGCGGGAGTCGATATTCTCTGCTCGGATAAAACGGGAACGCTGACAAAGAACCAGATGACTATTGCGGATCCCGTTCTTTTCGGCAAATTCAGCGCCGACAACTTGATGTTCTATGCGGCGCTCGCTTCAAGGGAAGAAGACCACGACCCGATAGAAAAACCGATTTTCGAATACCTAAAAACTCATAACCTTTACGAAAAACTGAAAGATTACAAATTGGAAAAATTCAAGCCGTTCGATCCGATAAGCAAACGAACCGAAGCAATCGTAACAGCTAAAAACGGCGAAAAAATCATCGTTACGAAAGGCGCGCCTCAGGTAATTTTGGAACTCTGCGCACATACGATAAAAGCCGAAACGGTAATGAAGCCTGTAAACGAGTTTGCGGAAAAAGGATACAGGACACTCGGAGTTGCAATAAAAGACGGCGAAGACAAATACATATACGTAGGACTCATACCGCTCT
>JALSNB010000194.1 GCA_026987225.1 Caldisericaceae bacterium | reverse complement strand
TAGCAGAGCTTTGCAAGGCTCACCGTGGGAAGCCCGCCGGCACGCTCCGGGGCAAACGGGCCGTCTCCGTTCAGTGCGTTATTCACGTCAATCGTTCTGCCAGCCCTGTGTGCGGCAACTGATATGCCTCCTCCGAGATGCACGCCTATCAAATTTGCCTCTTCGTATTTTTTGCCGATATCCGAAGAAACTTTCCTTGCAACGGCTTTTTGATTGAGCGCATGCCAGAGCGGTTTTCTCTTTATCCCTTTGAGCCCCGATATTCTCGCTATCTCTTCCATTTCATCAACCACAACCGGATCTACGATATACGCGTTTTTACCGATTTTATCGGCAATGCTTTTTGCAATCAAGGCGCCGAGATTCGATGCGTGCTCTCCGTATCTTCCCTCCGAAAGGTCTTTTACCATACCGTCGTTTACAAGATACGTGCCTGACGGTATCGGACGGAGCAAACCGCCCCTCGCTCCGATTGCCGAAAATTCATCTATCGAAAAACCGCCTTCCTTCAACGCACCGAGAACGGCATTCACCCTGAATTCGTACTGATCGACGATTTTTTTGAAAGGCTTCAGCTCGTCCGCAGAATGCCTCAACGTTTTGTCGAATATTTCTTTGCTTCCCTCAAAAACCGCAACTTTTGTCGATGTGGAACCCGGATTCACCACCAAAATCTTTTCCATAAACCCTCCTTAAAAAAAGGGCTCCTTTACGGAGCCCTTCGTATAGTTATCCCGAAATGCCGGAAATTACCAACATAGCAAGCATACGTATAACGGAAAATTCGTTATCTTTTAATAGAATTCCTTTCTTCCGAATCAGCGGAAGATTTGTAAAATCCTGCCCAAATTTTGCAAAATCCGTATTAGTTAACAGCATCTCCGTATAATTTTAACACAAAGGGTAAAATTTCCAAAGCGCTATTCGTATCTGGAATTATAGAGCGCATCTTTTATCTTTCGAATTATCGCATCTTTGTTTTCGTAAATATCCGTTGTGATTTTTATTTTGGGGAAATGCCAATCCGCATAGAACTTTTTATACCTCAGATCAAGGCTTTCCAAATATTCGCGCGGAATTTTCTCGAAATCACGCCCGCGCTTTGCAATATTTCTCAAAAGTTCGTCAACCGTTTTTTCGAGGTATATCATGAGATTGGGAGTGGGAAGATGACTTACCATGAGGTTATAGAGTTTGTCGTAAACACTCCACTCCGCATCCGTCATAAGCCCGTCCTCGTGAAGTGCCTTTGCAAAAACTTCCCTGTCTTCGTAAATCGAACGGTCAAGAACGGACGGCACCTCGGAGAGCAAAACGTGGTGCAAAATCTGCTCGTACCTCAACGCAAGAAAGTTTATCTGCGTGGCAAACGCCCACCGCTTCATGTCTTTGTAATACTCTTTGAGGAACAAATTGCTGTGAAAATCCTCGAAATACACGCTGAACCCCATTTCTTTCGAAATAATTTGGGACAGTGAGGTTTTGCCCGCCCCGATGTTTCCGGATACCACTACATACATGTCAATCTATCTCCTTTATCGCTGAATTTGCTATTATGAGTTTTTGAATTTCGCTTGTCCCTTCTATGATTTCGTACATCTTTGCTTCTCTGTAAAGCCTTTCCACCGGATAGTCTTCTATAAATCCGTACCCTCCGAATATCTGAACGGCAGTCATTGCAACAAACAACGCCGTCCTTGCCGATGCGTACTTTGCCATTGCCGCATATTTGGGAAGTTCCCTGCTATTTTTGTCCTTCATCTTGGCGGCCTTCAAGGCGAGAAGTTCGGATGCGGATATCGAAGTTTCCATATCTGCGATATAACTCTGAATCATTTCGAACGTCGAAATAGGCTTTCCGAACTGCTCCCTCTTTTTGGCATACCTAACTGCCTCGTCCCGCGCACGTTTCGAAAGCCCGATTGCACCCATCGAAGCTGTTATCCTGCCCAGATCAAGCGTTTTCATTGCGATGACAAAACCGAGGTTTTCCCTTCCGAGCAGTCTTTCTTTGGGAAGTTTCACATTGTTCAAAAAGAGCGATGCGTTGGGCAAACCGGGAAGCGCCATTTTCTTCTCCTGCCTGCCCACGGAAAAACCTTTGTCGCCTTTCTCCACGATAAATGCGGATATGCCGCGCGCACCCCTGTCTTTATCCGTTTTCGCCATCACAACGTAAACGTCGGATAAGCCCGCATTCGTCGTGAAAACTTTTGTCCCGTTAAGTATGTAAAAATCGCCTTCCTTCTTTGCCTCTGTCCGTATGTCGGCCGGGTTTGAGCCCGCATTCTGTTCGGTAAGCGCAAAGGAGCCGATAAGTTCGCCTTTGATCATTTTGGGAAGGTATTTTTCCTTCTGCTCTTTCGTTCCGCCGAGCAGTATGGAAAATGTAGATAGCGAATGCGCCCCGAGCACTCCTGCCATCGTGCCGCTTGCATACGAAAGGACTTCGGCCGTCCTTGCATAGAGGTAAAACGGCAAGCCGAGCCCGCCAAATTCTTTCG
>JALSNB010000193.1 GCA_026987225.1 Caldisericaceae bacterium | reverse complement strand
CTCCCTCGTCGCATTTATTGCTTCCGAAAATGCGGCATATATAAACGGCGCAGCCATACAAATCGACGGTGGATATATCAAATGCGTTTAATATAAATGAAGAATGGGCGTACGAAAAAGGAGGAGGAAACGCACGCCCGTTATCTCAATGATATTTTTGTGAGGGGTGATTTTTTCATTTCACCTGCTACATCTTACCAATGAATTGTGAATAAAATGTGAAAGATTATGAAAATAAAACAAAATGCCCCGGCCAGTGCCGGGGCCACCGAATTATAACTTGGAAATTGCCTCTTTAACTCGCTTTAACCCTTCTTTGATGTTGTCAAGGGATGTTGCATAGGAGAATCTGATGTACCCTTCACCGTACTTTCCGAAGGATGTTCCCGGAAGCGTTGCAACACCCGCTTCATTCAGCAGGTAATCGGAAATTTCTTTTGAGGTTTTGCCTGTACCCGTAATATTGACGAATGCATAGAATGCACCTTTCGGCATAAGCACGCTGAAACCGGGAACCTCGTTAAGGCCATTTATTATAAGGTTTCTCCTCTCTTCATATTTCTTCCTCATCTCTTCAACCGTATCCTGCGGCCCACGCAGCGCTTCAATTCCTGCCATCTGAACAAAAGTTGCAACGCAGGAGAAAGAATTGGTTGCAAGTTTTACAAACTGTTTCGCAAGTTCTTTGTTAGTTACCGCATAACCGAGCCTCCATCCGGTCATTGCATAAGTTTTTGAAAATCCGTCTAAAATTACGGTTCTTTCCTTCATGCCAGGGATCGATGCGATACTATGAAATTCACCCTCATATATAATCCTTGAGTAAATTTCATCCGACATTACAATGATATCGTTTTTCTTTGCAATATCGGCAATAAATTCAAGGTCTTCGGTAGAGAGAATACCACCGGTAGGATTACCCGGACTGTTTATAATGATAAGTTTTGTTTTTGGTGTAATGAGTTTTTCGAATTCTTTTCTGTCAAATGCAAATCCGTTTTCCTCAAGAAGAGGCATCGGAACGGGTGTTGCACCCGAAATTTTAATTGCGGATTCATAAATAGGATAACCGGGGTTCGGATAAATAGCCTCGTCTCCTTCGTCTAAAATGGCCGACGCCGTAAAAAGAATTACATCCTTACCGCCCGGTGTAATAACAACTTCCTCAGGGGAAACATCAATGCCTCGTGTCTTATGAATGTACTCTGCAACCGCTTCCCTAAGTTCGAGGATTCCCTGGGCAGGAGAATAGTGAGTAAAGTTTTCTTGAATTGCTTTAATTCCTGCCTGTTTAACGTTTTCCGGGGTGTTAAAATCGGGTTCGCCAATCTCGAAATGAATAATACTTTTACCCTGCCTTTCCAGTTCCTTTGCCTTTGCAAGGACTGCAAAAGCAGTTTCAGTGCCAGCTCTCTGCACAAGCTTTGAGAATTTCATCTATACGCCTCCTTCGTTTATTTTAAATTTATTTTTTACCCGCTCTCGGTTCAATAAACGGAAGTTTTACGACTTCCGCTTCGACTTTCCTGTTTCTTATCGCTATATAAACTTTGCTGCCTTCTGCCGTAAAAGGAATGGAGAGGTATGCCATAGCATATATCTTTCCCAGGGACGGTGCATAATTTCCGGAAGTGATATATCCAATTTTGTCTCCGTTTTCACTGAATACCTCCATTCCGTGGCGAGGAATACCGCCCTTCGGAACATAAAGCCCCACGAGTTTTCTCTTTATGCCTTCTTCCTTTATTTTAACAAGTGCCTCTTTTCCTATGAAATTTTCCTTTTTGAGTTTAACTGCAAATCCCTGCCCCGCTTCAAAAGGATTTGTCGTTTCGTCGATATCGTCGCCATAAAGCCAGTATGCCACCTCAAAACGCAACGTATCACGCGCTCCGAGCCCTGCCGGCATAATATTAAACGGTTTTCCCTTGTCCAAAACGCTGTGCCATATATCTACAATGTCTTTGCTGTCGGAGTAAACTTCAAATCCGTCCTCTCCCGTATAACCGGTTCTTGAAATGAGAACTTTCTTTCCGAACAGTACGCCATATTCCGATTTGAAATAGCCCAATTCCGTAAGTGAAATATCGCCTTCGAAATAATCTTTTAAGAATTCTTCGGCTTTGGGGCCTTGAACGGCAACCTCGCCGTAATCAAACGTCTTTCCGAGAATTTCCACATCAAAATTCCCTTTGTTTTTTACTACCCAATCAAGGTCTTTTTCATAGTTTCCCGCATTGACAACGAGAAGAATAAAATCATCCGCAATTTTATAAACAAAAAGATCATCCACCTCACCGCCGTTCGGATAGCACATCGGTGTGTATTTTACTTTGCCGTTTTTCATTTTCTTTATGGAGTTCGTTACAAGGTAATCCGCAAAATTCACCGCATCTTTTCCGTGCAATTCAATCTCACCCATATGGGAGACATCAAATACACCGACATTTTTACGCACATTGAGATGCTCCTCGATTATGCTGGTATACTGAATGGGCATCTCCCATCCACCGAAATGCACCATCTTTGCCC
>JALSNB010000192.1 GCA_026987225.1 Caldisericaceae bacterium | reverse complement strand
AGAAGGGTTTTTCTATGCAACGCTTGCAGACAAAAACGCTGTGGCAAAGTTCACGTTAAACGGCCTCACATCCGTATATCCGGTATGCAAATTTCCGTCAGGCATTGCGCAGGGCAAAAACGGCAATTTTTATATCACTTCTCTGTCCGATAACAAACTTTACGTATATACGTCCGCATTCAAGCAAATTCGCACGATAGGCGGAAGCGGGCGCGGAAAAAACGAATTCTACGTCCCTGATGACGTTGCCGTTGACAGGTTCGGAAACATCATCGTTGCCGATACTGAGAACGGCAGGCTGTCGGTGTTCAACGAAAACGGGACGCTTGTCTATCAGAGCCCTCGCATCTTCTATCAGATCGCATCGCTCGAATGCGAAGACGACACACTTATCGCGGCGGACTGCTTCCATAACGTAATTCGCATACTCAGCGAAAACAGCGAGGAAAAAGAGCACATATTCTTTGCTTCCGTTTACCCGCAGAGCGAAACTGTGAGGCCTGGGGGAGAGGCGGACTTCAAAATCAGCATAACGAATGCGGGTAAGTCACCGGATAACTATAACATTTTCGCAACGCAAAACGTGCCGCCAAATTGGAAAGTCGTTTTGTCGAAAAACAGTGTCTCCCTGCCGCAAGGCGGAAGCGCAAACATAAACCTTTCCGTTCAAACCCCGGTAAATGCAAAGGACGGAGACAGCGCGGAAATTACGATAACCGTGTCATCGGCAACCGAGACAAAAACGCTCAAGGCAAAGGTAATCGTTTCGACTCATGTCCCTCCGAAAATCCTCATAAAGGACACGAGCGTAATGGAAGGAAAGAGTATTAGCGTCCCTATTTATGCGAACGGGCTCGACAGCACCGAAGGAGTGACGTTTACCCTGTCATGGCCGAAAGCGGCACTGGAGCTGAAAGAAATCAAAAAAGGAAGTATGTTTGAAAGCGGGCTTTTGATAACAAATTCCGGAAACGGGACGATCGTTTTTGCCGTTTCCCTGACGGGCGGAGAGTCGGTTTCAGGTTCGGGCATAGTTGCGGTTGCAACGTTCTACGGAAAAGAAATATCCAAAAACCTCGTGAAAATATCGGACGCATATTACGTAAACCCTGCCGGCATAAAAACGGAATTCGACGTAAGCGCAGGGCAAATCACCGTAAACCCCTACCTGTTCGTTAACCTATCAAACGGCATTTCTTCGGAAGAGCAGAACTTTTCGTTCACAGGAAAAACGGACCCTGACGTAAAAGTCGTTGTAAACGGGCAAACGGTAAAGGTAAATCCGGACGGCTCGTTTACTGCAACGGTGGTGCTTAACTCTGAGGAGAATGTCATCACGGTGTCGGCAGTTGCAAAGGGCGGCGAACAGACGACAATTCAACGCACAGTGTATTACACGGGCAAAAAGCGCATCATAATAAAACTTCAAATAGGAAATCCGATGATGACGGTGAACGGTGTCGAAATGGAGATAGATCCGGGCAGAGGCACAAAGCCTTTCATAGTGAACGGCTGGAACAGGACGGTTGTCCCGATACGCGCAATAGTGGAATCGCTCGGCGGCACGGTCGGGTGGGAGCCTGACACGCGTATGGTGTGGATAATTCTCAACACGACAACGATAAATATGTGGATAAACAAACCGCTTGCAAAGGTGGACGGCACAACCGTCTGGATCGACCCGAACAATCACAACGTCTGCCCGATCATAGCAAACGACAGGACGTTCGTTCCGATTCGTTTCGTTGCGGAATCGTTGGGGTGCGAAGTTTTGTGGGACGGAGAAACAAAAACCGTAACAATCATATACGAGGAGTGAGCCTATGAAAAAATACGTTCTTGTAATCGACGAAGGGACGACAAGCACGAGGGCGATCATTTTCACGGACAAAATGACGCCTGTCGCATCGTCTCAAAAGAGATTTACGCAGTTCTTTCCCCGTAACGGCTGGGTGGAACACGATGCGGACGAAATATACGAAAAAGTCCTTGAAACGATAAAGGAAGCGATGGAAAAAGGCAATGTGAGCGGAAAGGATATTGTATCCGTAGGCATAACGAACCAAAGGGAAACGATCGTTCCGTTCGATAAAAACGGAAAGCCCGTTCACAGGGCGATTGTCTGGCAGTGCAGACGGACAACGGAAATGATAAACCGCCTTAAAGAAACGGGCATAGAGGAAGAAGTGCACAGAAAAACGGGTTTATTCTTGGATCCGTATTTTTCGGGCTCCAAAATCCGCTGGCTCAAAGAAAACGTAAAAGAAGCGCAAAACGCCCTGTTCGGAACGATAGACGCATTTCTCGTTTTCAAACTGAGCGGAGGGCGTTCGTTCAAAACGGATCCGAGCAACGCATCGAGAACGCTTCTGTTTAACATAAACACAATGCAGTATGACAAAGATTTGATGAATACGTTCAAAGTAGATGAAAGCGCTCTTCCTTCGGTTCAGGACAGCGCATCGATATTCGGAAAAATAAAGAACGTCCCGCCTCTTCTTGACGGAACGCCGATAAGCGGCATATTGGGCGATCAGCAGGCTGCGCTTTTCGGGCACGGCGGAATAAAAAAAGGATTGGCAAAAAACACTTACGGAACCGGAAGCTTTTTGCTCGTAAACACGGGAGAAAAGCCGGAATTTTTCGAAAGAGGGATACTCACAACGGTTGCGTCCGAGATAAACGGAAAAACGCAATACGCAATAGAGGGAAGCGTATTTATCGTGGGCGCGCTGATCGACTGGCTGAAAGACGTCGGGCTGATAAAAGACGTAAACGAACTGAACGAAATTTTAAAGAACGGAACAAAAACAAATATCTATTTTGTGCCTGCATTCACAGGACTTGGTGCGCCTCACTGGGACCCGCAGGCAAGGGGAGGTATGTTCGGGCTGACGAGAGACACAAGGCGCGAGGACATCGTGCGGGGAGCAGTGCTGTCGATACCGCTCCAAACCGAGGAACTGCTCCGTGCCGTGCGTAAAAACGGCATCGAAATAAAGGAAATGCACGTTGACGGCGGTGTTTCGAACAGCGACTACATTATGCAACTTCAATCCGACATATCCAACATAAAAATCATGCGGCCCAAACTCAAAGAGATTACGGCAAAAGGTGCGGCGCTTGTCTCGGCGGTGGGAGCGGGCTTGATTTCCCCGAAAGACGTTGAAAAGTTCTCGGAAATAGACAGGGTATTCACTCCGCATATGACAATGGAAGAACGCGAAAAAATGTTCAAAACATACGAAAAAGCAGTCGAAAGAGTCAAAAAATGGGAGGTGTAGAATGGAATTAATGAAAGGTGCGGAACCGTTTTCTTTTGAAAACGAATCGGACATCGGCGTGCTCGTGCTTCAGGGGTTTACAGGCACAACGAGCAGTGTTATCTATCTCGGAGAATGCCTTGCAAAAGCGGGCTTTAACGTGGAAGGCCCCCGCCTCAGCGGACACGGAACGAAGTGGCAAGACCTAAACAATGTAAAATACGAGGACTGGATCGGTGATGTGGAAAAAGCGCTTGAAAAACTCAAAAAACGTGCGAGCAAAATATTCGTTTCGGGATTGTCTATGGGAGGCACGCTTTCGCTCTACCTTGCCGAAACCCATCCGGAAATAAAAGGCGTAATACCGATAAACAACGCCATTCTGTTTCACGACCCGCGCATACCGCTTCTTCCGATTCTGAAGTATTTCATCGCTTCGACGCCTGCAATCGGATCCGACATAAAAGATCCCTCACAAAAAGAAATCGCATACGATCGAACGCCGACAAGAGGCGCCGCCGAGATGGTAAAGCTCGTAAACCTTACAAGGAAAAACCTCTCCGAAGTCACGCAGCCGATACTTATTTTCAAATCGAAAGAAGACCACGTCGTGCCTTTCGACAATGCGGAATACACATTAAAGCACGTTTCTTCAAAGGATAAAAAACTCATATATTTGGAAAATTCCTATCACGTTGCAACAATGGATTTCGACAAGGATTTGATCTGCGAAGAAACAATAAAATTCATAAACTCGCATTCGGACTAATTTTTATTTTTTTCGTTTCGGTGCTAAACTTTGAACATGGAACCCGAATTGCCGGAATTTAAATTTGCAGAGTTCGCTCTGGAAATCGAGGCTGAGGAGGACAGCCCGTTTATTACCGAGCATTTTACAGGCGGAACCGTGAGGGGAAGCGTTTTGTTCAAGGCAAAAAAGCTTTTCTGCGTAAATCCGTCGTATTTTCATAATTGCAGCAAATGTATTCTTTCTAACAAATGTGTTTATGCACAACTCTTCGAAACACAGCGCCCGCCTGACAGCGCGGTAATGAAAAAATACAGAGATATACCGCATCCTTTTGTAATGACTCCGCTTAAAGACGGACACATTCTCGATGTAAGAATCGTTCTTTTCGGAGATTATGTCGAATATTTTCCTTACTTTTACCTCGTTTTCAAATCGCTCCGGCAGCCTAAAAAATACAGGATAAAAAGCATAAAAAACGGTAATAGGGAGCTTTTGAAAAACGGAGATCTGTCTCGTGATTTCACATATATAAGCTCTTCCGAAATACAATGCACAAACAGGAAAACAATTAGCTTTCTAACACCGCTTCGAATTAAGCATAACGGAAGATACGTTTCGGAATCGAACTTTCGATTTACGTATTTTTTCAGGAATTTGGTGAGGCGCTTGTCTCTTATTTCTTATTTTTACGGAAAAGAATGGAATACGGATTTTGCAAGCCTTGTAGAACAATCGGAAAAAATCGACTTTACCGAAAAAAACATACGTTGGGAAAATGTGGAACGCTATTCCATGCGTGCCAAATCATTTATGCCTATGGGTGGAATTGTCGGCGAAGCGGTTTTACCGGAAATCACCGAAAAACTCTGTAAGCTTATCGAGATCGGGCACTACGCGCGGGTTGGAAAAAACACTTCGTTTGGCCAGGGGTATTACATTTTAAAATAAGGAGGTGCATTGGTGGATGAACAAAGGCTGATTGCCGTTGCTGCCTTGATGCATGACATCGGAAAATTCATGCAGAGAGGGTTTTCCGAATCAAGGCAGGAGTACTCGCATCCGGAACTTTCGGAAATTTTCTTTTCCGATGTTTCGGAGGTGAAGTACACGGAAAGTAAAGAATTTGTCTCTGCATTAAGTTTTCTTACAGGACATCACCATGAAAAAGACATTGACAAGTCAGGGGGTTCCGGATTACTGCGCCTGTTTGCCGAAATAATATCCGAAGCGGATAACATATCCAGTGCGGAACGGAAAGGCGCCGAAGAGGGAAAACTTCAGATGCTAAAACCGATTTTGAGTAGCATAGATATCGGCAAAGGTTCGTCTGATGGTAATTACTATTTTGACTTAAAACCGCTTTCGTTCGAAAACGAAGGAGTGATATTGCCTAAGAAAGGGAGTATCACGGAAAAACAGATGGAAGAGCAATACAAAGCTCACTGGAAAAATTTCTTTGAAGAGTATAAAAACGTCGTCAAAAAACTTTCTCCGGACACGCTTTATTACGTTTTGGAAAAATACCTCTGGTGCGTGCCGTCTGCATACTACAAATCGGTTCCTGATATTTCATTGTTCGAACATTCAAAGGTAACCGCTGCAATTGCAACTTCAATGTATCGTACGTTAAAGGAAATACATCCCGAACTCTTCAAAGACGGCTTTCCTCCTTCGGAAATGAGAAAAATCGTAAAGGATCGAAAGGAAGAGAGATATTTGTTCACTGCAATCGATGTAAACGGCATTCAAAAATTTATATATTCGATTTCATCCAAAAAAGCGCTCAAAAGCCTGAAGGGCCGTTCCCTATACGTCGAGCTCCTTTCCTCTCTTATCCTACATAAAATCCTGTGGGATAAAGATATAAACCTTTACGAAGCGAATGTAATCTATTCGGGCGGCGGCAAAGCGTATGTTTTGCTTCCGATTACCGCCCAAAAACGAGTGAACGAACTACGCTCCGAGATTGAAGAAATGCTGTTCGATGAGTTCGGAGACAGAATATCCGTAACAATTGCCACAATACCCGTATCGGCAGAGGCGCTTTCGAAAGATAAAATTTCGGACACATGGGAACTGCTCGGGACGAGGCTCACGGAGGAAAGGCAAAAGAAATTCGCAGGGATTATAAGCAAAAACTACTCCGAATTCTTTGAACCGCGTGAGAGCGGCGGATTTTTTGACGAGAGCGGCAAAGGCGACAAGCGTGTAATCTGCCCGATATGCAGGAAAGAGGTACCGGAATCCGAAACAAAACCTCTGAAAGGCGAGGAAGACATAAAGGTATGCAGGGAGTGCAACACGTTTATCGAAATCGGAAATAAAACCGATTCTAATAAGCTTTTTGCCATTATAGGAAACGGAGTAAGCAATGACAGAGCTCTCGAAATTACGGTGAAAGGGTTTAAACTGAAAATTTTCTTTGCTAACTCCCCCTACGACGTGCAAACGGAAGGAAGAACCCTTTTACTCAATATGTCAGGAACGGATTTATACGGCAACGAAAAAACAGACGTAGGGTTTATGCCAAACGTTACCGTAAAACCTCCTGTTAACGAACTGCACGAATTCACCGAAAGAAGCAAGGGCATAAGCAGAATAGGCGTCTTGCGAATGGATATCGATAATCTCGGAAGCATATTTATGAAAGGATTACCCGAAAAAATGTCAACGCTTTCCCGCAAATCACAGCTCAGCAGCGCAATATCGTTGTTCTTCAAAGGCAGAATAAAAGAAATTGTTTCGGAATCGTTTAAAAAGAGCATATACGTGATATACGCCGGCGGAGACGATTTGTTTGCCCTTGGTGAATGGGACGCAATCCCGGAGTTTGCATCAATCGTGCGTGACGAATTTACCGAATATGCATGCAATAATCCGAGCCTTACGATATCCGGCGGCATATTCCTGATAAAGGACAAATATCCGATTTCACGCGGGGCGCGTTTTGCGGGAGACATGGAAGAAATGGCAAAAGAATACGCATACAAAGGACATACAAAAGACGCATTGAGCTTTTTGGGAAAAGCGTTGAGCTGGAACGATCTGAACGTGGCAAGGATTTTAAAAGATGCCCTTGTCAAATATTACGAGGAGAAAAACGACAAATCCGTTATATGGAAACTCAAAAAGATTTATTCGCTTTACGAACTTGCAGAAGAGAAGTATAAAAACAAAGAAACTCTGTCCGAAGAAGAAGTGGCGGAAAAGGCAAAATGGTCAAAATGGATGTGGATGCTTGCTTACTACATAGGCAGAAGCAATAACAAACGCCTTAATAGTATAGGCGATGCGTTGATAAACGATATGATTAAAGACAAAAACATAAAGAGTGAAAAACCGATAATCTCTTATCTTGACGTCCCGACAAACTGGGCGGACTTAACAATAAGGAGGTAAAAATAATGAAAGAAATCGAAGAACTAAAAAAATTTATCGAAGAAGACAGAGTTCAAAGGGATCAAGCAGACAGAATAGGAAATATGATAAAATCCAATCTCGGAAGTTTTTCGAAAGAAATTTTCGAAGAAGGAAATGCAAAAACATTGGTATTGCTTTCTCAATCTATGGGGCGATACCTAAAAGAAAAAGGCGTAACAAGCAGTCAGATAAGAAATATCTTCGGATACGTGAAAAGAATAGATATGGGAATAGACAGCAAAAGCGACACGTTAGATGCATCGACTCTAAAAAAACTCTACCTGTTATCGCCTAAACTCGCATACGTAATAGGAAGAAATGGTAGAAATGTTGGCACGGCTCTCACCGTACTCAAAGAGCTTTTTGACAAATCTATAGAAAAAGTAGGAAACAACAAAGAAAAATTTAAAACATTCATGGATCTTTTCGAATCAATCCTTTCCTACCATAAATTTTATGGCGGAAAATAAATAAAGGAGGCAAAAATGGAAAAAGTAGAATTAACAAAAAAGATTTTTATAAAAGGAACTATTCAATGCAAAAGCGGGCTTCACATCGGGGGTTCGGATCAGGCGCTATCAATAGGCGGTGTGGATAATGTTGTCGTTCGTGACCCTTTGACAAACGTGCCGTATATCCCCGGCTCTTCAATAAAGGGAAAGATGCGTTCTCTTCTGGAAAAGCTTTACGGATTGCAGCCAAACAGTCCGAGCGGAAAACCGTTTATTTATGTCCCGGACAAAAACGCGCCGCCGCAGGGCATAATGATAGGAAAACTTTTCGGCGTTCCTGCGGAAAGCGATTTGAACGAACCTTCACGCATAATAGTGCGCGATGCGTTTATAAAACCCGAGAGCAAAAAGGAACTTGAAAAATTGGAAACGGATCTTCCTTACAGCGAAGTAAAAACCGAAGTTACGATAAACAGGCTTACGTCAAAAGCGAATCCGCGCCAGATGGAACGCGTACCTGCAGGCACTAAGTTCGGTTTTGAAATAATAGTGAATATATACGAAGGTGATGACGAAAAAGAAATATTAAAAGAAGTATTCAAAGGAATGATGCTCGTTCAGGACGATTTTTTAGGAGGGAGCGGCTCACGAGGATACGGGAAAGTTAAGTTTAACGTAGAAGAGCTTTCATTCAGAACAAAAAATATTTACAAAGAGCTCGGAGATAAAGAAAAATACACAGACTTGGAAATTCCCAAAGAATTAAGAGCAGATAATGAGTGAGGGCAAAATGAAAGCGTTTATTTATAAGCTTCATTTTACGGCGCCTCTTCAGGTAAACTCCGATCCGCTTTCCCTCGAAAAAAGCGAAGTAATGATACATTCCGACACACTTTTCTCTGCGATTGCAAACAGCTATGCGGCGCTTTTTGAGGCAGACGAGGGTTTTTTCAAAGATCCGCCTTTTCTCATATCGTCCGCTTTTCCGTTTTACAAAAATACGTTGTTTATAAAAACAATCCCGGTAAAATGGAATATTGACAGCGAATCGCGCGAAAAATTCCGCAAGAAGATCAAAAAAACGGAATTTATACCGATTGAAATGCTGAAAAAAGTTATTTCGCAAGAGAAGATAACGATAAACGAAAATTCCTTTAAGCAAGAATTTTTCCAAGAAGATATCGACGGCCCGATATACACTGTTTCCGAACGCCCTCATTCTTCGGTTTCCAATTCTACCGGCGAAACACATATATTTTACACGAGTAGCGTCTCGTTTTCAAAAGATGCAGGGCTTTATTTTCTCGTGCAATTCAAAGACGAAGCGGAAAAGAAACGTTTCGATGCGGCAATGTATTTGCTCTCTGATACCGGTATAGGCGGAAAGCGTTCTTCCGGACACGGAATGTTCAAAACGGAAGAAGGCGGCACGTTTCAGTGGAGTTATAAAGAAGGCGAAGATTACTTTATAAACATTTCCCTTTACCACCCTACCGAACGGGAAATCAAAAACGGGCTCTTGCAAAATGCACGTTTCGTTACTATAAACAGGCAAAATTGGGTTTTCTCAAACGGAGTTGCCCGTCCCGTGCGGAGCAAAAGCGTAAGAATGTTTACCGAAGGAAGTATTCTTAAAAATACGGAAGGTGCGGAAGGCGACATACCGGACGTTACTCCGGAAATTCCTCAAGAAATCGGCAGAATAACGCACAGAATATACAGATACGGTAAACTTTTCAAGCTTCCGGTACCGGCACCGCCAGACGGAGGTGAAAAATGAGCGGAAAAACCGAAAAAATACCTCTCAAAATGGCACTGCTTACCCCGGTTTTCGTAGGTTCCGGAAAGAGCGCTGTTTTCGGGCAAGATGTCGAAATAATAGAAAATCGTGCAGTGTTCTACTCTTTCGATAAGATTCTCGAACGAGCAGCAGGAGACAGAATCGGCCTTGAAAAAATTTCCGAAAAGCTGAAAAACGGTGGAAGCATTTTCGAGATGGTAAGTGGCAACGTGCTGAAAGAATCCGAACTTTATACGATAAATGCGGAAAAGCCGATTGCGTATTCAAATGAAATTTTAACATTCGTAAAAGATGCAAGAAATATTCCTTTCATTCCGGCAACATCGCTCAAAGGCAGCTTGCGTACGCTTTTGATGTGGTATTATCTGGAAGAGCATCCTAAAATAAAGCGACAATTGGAAGAAAAAATCGAGAAGATATCAAACATACGAGACAAGCGGCGGCGGAGCAGAGAACTCAGGAACATAAAAGATCCTCAAAATGAAGTTTTCGGAAAAGACGCTCAGCAAGATATCCTCAAGGCAGTGCGCGTTGACGACGCTTACGGCTCTGTTAAAAATCTGTCGGTAAACACGGTAAAAGTATTTGACGTTACTAATGACGGAAAGCATGCGGGTTTCAAATCACTCGGCAGAAATGCAAGATTGGAAAGCATCGATA
>JALSNB010000191.1 GCA_026987225.1 Caldisericaceae bacterium | reverse complement strand
AGGCGGTAAGCGGTGTATTCGTCAAGTCGGAAATTTTGGGAAAGCTTCAATGTTTTTAAGTCGTCCTTCGTAAGTTCCTCTCCTTTGAGAAAGTCTATTGCAAGGCGTTCCTTGTCCTTTTCCGTAAGCATAATCAGAATGTGGAAAAAATATCTCGGAAAATTTTTATAGTAATCCATCAAATTTGTTTTTATCTGCTGTTTGAGTTTTTCCCTTATGCTTTTCGGGATTGTCTCAAACGTTGTTTTGGAAACGTATGGCAAACCGCGTTGGTTTAGTATCGTATCCACGTAAAATTTCGCCCTGCTATCGATATGTTTTTTGTCCGTAAGGGAAAGCCCTCTTTTTATTGTCCACCCTATGAGATGATCCATAGGACGGGATTTTAAATTGGGATGTTTTTTAAGCAAGCTCTCCATGAGGCTTTGCAGTATCGAAACATAGGAAATTCCGCTTACCGAAATGTACGGTATGATGTTTACGAATAGAAACCTTTTTTCTTCCGCATTTTTGGATATTCTCCACAGAAGGTGGGATTTGCCGGAGCCCGGCTCTCCCTGCAGTATGATTGCTGCGGCTTTCCCGCTTTCCTTTACGCCGTCTATGAGATTAATCACTTTGGCGTAGGGGACGTGCTGTATTTCCTCTACGTCTATAACGCCTTCTTCCCATGGATTCCTTACTACTGCGTTTTTGTAAGGACCTAACGCCTTAAATTTGTTCAGGATCTCTTTATCCATGTAATATAGAATAGAATTCCGCGCTCCGTTTTAATTCCCTTGTCTTTTTCTTCCAATGTTTCCGGATCGTTTGCCTGCTGAAGGTATATGATTTCCGCTTTGTCCAGATCCAGAAGCAATTCGTTAATTTCCTGGTCCGTAAATGTAAAACCCATCCGCCTCAACTCTCTTTTGAAATCCGGAATAGGAACGGAATCTCCCGCATTTTCTTTTCTGTTTACGTTGTCGTAGGCGATGAGCATTTCTTCTCTGTCAGGCAGTTTGGATACGGATTTTTTTTCTTTTTTCATCTGCAGAAATACTTCGTCTATGTATTCGAAAGCCCTGTCTATTTTGTCGTTTAGTTTTGCCAGATCTTTGTAAATTTCGTTTACTATTCCCTCCAATTCCTCTCTTGTTACGTAATTTTTTACGGTTTTCTTTTTCGTTTTTTTATACTGAGGAAGAACAAAACGGCTTTTGTTTTTTTTAACTATGAGTTTGTCGTTTATGAGTTCTTCAAGGATTTCTTTTATATATTCACGTCCTTTTTTGCTCCTTGTCCCTGCAATTTCAGTTAGTGTCGCACCGTTCTCCTTTGCATTTGCAATAATTTCCAGCACGTCTTCTTTCGATTTCATATTCCCCCCTTATATGAGTTTTATTTTAAGAACATTTGCAAACTGTTTTTTCATGTATTCTTCGTCTTCTTTCGTTAGGCCTTTTACCCCTTTTAGCGGAACGATTACGCTGTATCCGTTCATTCTTGCGTCCGCTGCCGTGTAATGCACGCAGATATTCATTGCGACACCGCAGATGTATACCGTATCTACTCCGAGTTTTTTTAAAAGGCCGTCCAAATTTGTTCCGTGAAATCCGGAATACGTTGTTTTTTTAATGACGTAATCCTTAGGATCGGGTTTTAGCGGATCGACTATTTCCGCACCTCTCGTTCCTTCTACGCAGTGAGGCGGCCAGAGTTCGAATTCCGGATCGTTCTTTTCGTGCGAATCGCACAGATAGATAACAGGCAAGTTCTTTTTGTTAAATTCTTCCTTGAGACTTTTTATAAACGGCACTATCTCTTTTGCACCCTCCACTTTCAATGCACCCCACTCCTCAACGAAATCCTTAAGCATGTCAACAATGAGAAGCGCCTCCATATTAATCACCTCCGATAGATTTTACTACTTTTGTTTTATCTGTAAATAGTTTTCTTTCAACTGCCGATTTTAAGAGTTTTTCCACGTCTATCGTTATCGGCCCTTTTCTTGTTATGCGTACCGAAAATTCATCTTTTCCCGTGTAAATGTTTCTTTCTCCGTCGAGAGAAAGTATTACGTTTTTAAAGTCTATCGGCATTTCCGTGTTTAATGCTATTTTTTTAATTTCTTCTATTTCCACGCTTGCAAGTTTCCCTGGCATCAGCGGTGCTTTAAGCGTAACGCCGTTTTCACCGAATTTGCATTTTCCGCCGTAGTCTTTATTTCTCTCTATGGGAAGAAAAAAACCGAAAACCGAAGATAGCCCTATGTTTGTGCTTTCCCCGAAGCTTACGAAGAGCTCTTTTATATTTTCCGCTTCGAGCACGGCTTTCGAACCTACGAAATCGTTTTTTATCACGCCTACGTCTACCAAAGCTATGTCGAATAGTTTTCCGTTTTTTAATATTTCTATTCTTTTTTCTCTGTTCAATGAGAAGTGCAAAATTTCGTTTTCTTGTGAAATCGCACCGATTGCGCTTCCAATAATCGTGCCGTCGTATATGCGTGGAAACGCATTGTTCGTCCCTGTTGATATGGGAATTATCGGCGTATCTTCCGCACTT
>JALSNB010000190.1 GCA_026987225.1 Caldisericaceae bacterium | reverse complement strand
TGATAAATAAGGGGGTTCAAATTACTTTTGAAGAGGTTATGCAAAATTTGAAAAATAGGGATATTATAGATTCTTCAAGAAGCGTAGCGCCACTTTTGGTGGCAAAAGATGCGTATGTTATTGATACTACGAATTTGAGCGTAGAGGATGTAGTCGATAAGATATTACAATTTTTCAAGGGGAAGGAATATGTTTTACGAAGCGACACACGCATTAGCAAGAGTAATTTTTAAAATTCTTTTTAACCTTACCATCATAGGTGTGGAAAATGTTCCGAAAACAGGTGGATTTATTGTGACACCGAATCATAAAAGTGCACTCGACATCCCTATAGTCGGGCGTGCTTTGCCAAGAAAGATGTATACGCTCGCAAAAGAGGAACTCTTTTCTAACAAGCTTGTAGCTGCTTATTTAAAAGCGATGGGGGGTATACCGTTAAAAAGGAATTTTGCTGATGTGGGAAGTTTGAGGGCTGCTATAAATGTTTTAAAAGAAGGAAAGCCTCTCTTGATGTTTCCGGAAGGGACTCGAGTAAATGATAGTAAACTTGGAGTCCCTAAAAAGGGGTTTATCTTTATATCTACAAAGGCAAAAGCACCCATACTTCCGACAGGTATGGCCGGAACGGAAAATGCCATGCCCAAAGGAAGCAAAACGGTAAAGGCCACACATATTGTTATTGTTTTCGGGAAACCTATAAAAACGTGGGAAATTTTTGATCCTAAAGATAAAGATTACTACGAGAAATCTGCAGAATATGTGATGAAAGAAATTGAAAAATGCGTAGAGATTGCAAAAGAAAAATTGTAACGGCAAAAAATATCGGGTTTTGCTCTGGTGTGGACAGAGCTATAAACCTTGCGGAAGAATATGCTAAAAAATTCAACAGAGTACTAACACTTGATGCGCTTTTACACAATGAAGAGGAATTAAAAAGGTTGGAAAGAGAGGGCGTATTTCCTGTAAATAAAGTCGATTTGTTGAGCGGTGATGTCATTCTTTTGCCGGCGCACGGAGCGACAAAAGAGGAAAACGACAAGGCTAAAAAACGTTTTAAAAAAGTTATTGATACGACATGCCCGCTTGTGCTTCGCACGGTGAAGATTATAGAACAATTGAAGAAGGAAGGATATAAAATAGTAATTGTAGGCGATAAGGGGCACAGGGAGACAAAAGTGCTTTCCAATACTGCCGGAGATAGCCTTATCGGAGTTTTCAAAAAAGCCGAGGAAATTAACGGAGATTCTTTTGTAAAAGTCGGGATAGTTGCTCAATCTACCGTATTTCTCGAAGACTTGTTTGAAGTGGCAAAAAAGTTTATAGAGTTGTCCAAAGAAGTGCGGTTTTTTAATACCGTATGCGAAGAAACATTGAGAAGGCAGTCCGAAGCTGTGGAAATTGCAAAGAATGTGGAATGCATGATAGTTATTGGCGGAAAATCGAGTGCTAATTCAAACAGGCTTTACGAGCTTGTGAGGCGTGTCAACAAAAACAGTTTTTTCATACAAAATGAATCCAATTTGAATACGGAAGAATTGAAACGGTATTGTTCGATTGGAATAGCTTCCGGAACATCCACACCGTCATGGCTTATCAAAAATGTAATTGAGAGGTTGCAAAAGGTATGAATGTCGGGGTTATAGGTGCCGGAGGATGGGGCACTACGGTTGCCGAACTTCTCGGTAAAAAAGGCTTTACTGTCACCCTATGGGTTCACGGGGAACGAACATTTTCGGCACTTAAAAAATGGAATGAGAATATTTTTTATTTAAAGGGTATAAAGCTTACTCATATTGCAAAATACACTATGGATATAAACGAGGCTGTGCGACAAAAGGAACTTGTTGTTCTTGCCGTTCCCGCTCAAAAATTACGCAAAGTTATAGAAGAAGTGCCTTATCCTAAAGATTCTATTATTGTCAACCTTGCAAAGGGCATTGAAAACGGAACGAACAAACGGATGTCTGAAGTAATTCGAGAAGTATGGAACGATGTTCCTCTGGATAATATCGCAACTATTTCCGGACCAAACTTTGCAATTGAGATTGCTCGTGAAATGCCTGCGGCCACTGTTGTCGGGGGAATCAGCGAGCCGTATCTTAAAGAAATTCAGAAAATATTCATGACAAAATATTTTAGGGTTTACTATACTACCGATATCGTAGGTGTGGAATTAGGCGGTTCTCTTAAAAACGTGCTTGCAGTCGGTGCAGGGATAAGCGACGGGCTCGGTTTCGGGGATAGTAGCAAATCCTCACTTATCGTAAGAGGAATAAGGGAACTCATACGCTTCGGAACAAAACTCGGCGGTAGGGAAAAAACTTTTTACGGGCTTTCGGGAATCGGAGATCTCATTGCCACTTCTTTCAGTGAAAAGAGCAGAAACAGATGGGTAGGTGAAGAAATTGGCAAAGGGCGCAGTAAGGAAGAAATAGAAGAAATGACCAAACAGGCAATAGAGGGAATTTACACCGTAAAATCTATTTACGAGATGAAAAATAAATTCAATGTGGAAATGCCAATTACCGAAGCAATTTATAATATTAT
>JALSNB010000189.1 GCA_026987225.1 Caldisericaceae bacterium | reverse complement strand
CCGAGAGCACTTCTTTCGGCTTTCCTTCTTTGGCAATTTTTCCGCCGGAAAGCAAAATCACCTTATCGGCAATCAGGGCTTCGTTCGTCAGGTGAGTAATATACAAAACACCAATGTTATTATCTTTGGAAAATCCATATACAAATTTAAGGATTTCTTTTCTCGCAATCGGATCGAGCAGTGCCGTAATCTCGTCAAGCACGAGGTAATTCGGTTGCATAACAAGCACTGCGGCAATCGCAGCCTTTTGTTTTTCTCCTCCGGACAGCATGGAAGGGGACGAATTCAGGTATTCGGTAATTTGCAAAATATCGGTAACACGCCTTATTCTTTCCCTTGCATCTTTCGAAGGAACCGCCATATTCTCAAGGCCAAATGCCAGATCTTCCTCGACCGTAGCTCCGACAAACTGATCATCCGGGTTCTGAAACACGAGCCCTACCTTTGCCTTCAAAGTATTGCTATCGTTTTTAGAGTTAATATTGTCAACGATTACTTCACCGTTTTGAGGTAACAAAAGCCCGTCTGTTAAACGGGCTATAGTTGACTTTCCGGAACCGTTGCTCCCCACAAGGGCAACGAATTCGCCTGGTTTAATTGTAAAATTTATATTTTCAACAGCCCAATTTTTCCCCTCATAAGCAAAGCATACGTTATCAAAACGGATCATTCCTTAACGAGTTCTAAAATAACGATTTGCGCGCCATCGCCCCTGCGCTGTCCGAGCCTTAGAATACGCGTATATCCGCCTTTCCTATCCGCATAATCGTTTTTGGCCATTTCGAACAACCGTTGAACGGCGTCCTTTGTAAATAGAAAAGAATATGCTTTTCTTCTGTTATTTAAATTGTCTTCTTTTGCCAAAGTAATTAATTTTTCCACTACCTTACGCACTTCTTTTGCTTTTGCTTCGGTAGTTTTGATACGCCCTTTTTCAATGAGAGAAGTTGAAAGATTTCTCAGAACACTTCTTCTGTATCCGCTATACATACCTAATTTTCTCTGGCCTATTTGATGATACATGTTAACCTCCTATTCCCTTAACTTCAAATTATATTTTTCCAAAGACTCCTTCACTTTTTTAAGAGAGGTCTCCCCGAAATGCTTGAGCTTAAGCAAATCCGCCTCACTATGCCCGAGCAAATCACCGACAGTATTTATATCATTATTTTTTAAAGCATTTAAGGAACGCTTATCTATACCGATTTCTTCAAGACTCATATTTTTGTATTGATCCGAATCCGTGTCTTTAGGAGCACCGTCGGAAGAGATCAAAGCTTTAAACTGAGACAAATAATCAATTCCTATTTGAACGGCTTCACTTATAGCTTCAAACGGAGTTTTGTTGCCTTTCGTTTGAATACTCATAATAAGCTTGTCAAAATTCACGGATTGCTCGAAACGCATAGGTTCCACGCGGAAGCTCACCTTAAGGACAGGTGAAAAATATGCGTCGATAGGAATTACATTCTGGGCAAGGTTTTCTTCCAGGGCAACTTCTTCCTCGAGTTTATAACCTTTCCCTTTCTTTACGTAAATTTCACCGCTGAGATGCGCCTTGGAGGAAGAAACGGTTGCGATATGTAAATCAGGGTTCAAGATTCTCACTTCACTGGAATGCTTCAAATCGGAAGCTTTAAATTCCTTTTCACCGTTCAGATCGAAAGTGAGTTTCGCACTGTCGATTCCGTCCAGAGCCACAACAAGTTTTTTAACGTTAAGGATAATTTCCTCAACATCTTCAACCACTCCGTCGATTGTGGAAAACTCATGCACCACTCCGTCTATGAGTATTCCAATAGGGGCAACCCCTTCTATCGAAGCAAGGAGAATACGCCTCAATGCCGTACCGAGTGTCAAACCGTATCCGCTTTCAAGCGGGCCGAAGCTGTATTCACCGTAATGCTCGTCTTCCTTCAAAACCTCAAAATTTATCGCATCAAGTTTCCACATTTATATCACTTCCTATTTAGAGTAAAGCTCAACGATAAGTGTAGGATTGATACCGAGTGAGAGTTCCGGTATATTCGGAATTTGCTTAACCACGCCACGGAAAGATTCGGGATTAACTTCGAGCCAAGAAGGCACGGCAGTCGTAGATTCAAGAGAATCTTTTATTATTTGCATCTGCCTGCTGCTTTCCTTCACTTCAACAACATCTCCCTCTTTAACCATATATGAAGGAATGTTTACCTTTTTGCCGTTGACCTTTATATGTCCGTGAAGAACAAGCTGCCTTGCCGCTCTTCTATTGGGAGCAAATCCCATGCGAAACACGACATTGTCAAGTCTTCTTTCGAGAAGCTCAAGCAATTTATCACCGGTAGGAATTTCTTTCTGTGAAGATGCTTTTTCGAAATATCTCCTGAACTGCCTTTCAAGAACTCCGTACATTTTTCTTACTCTCTGTTTTTCCTGTAAGTGAATTTTATAATCGGAAGGTTTGCTAAAATGCAAAGTAACCTGCTTCTGTCCGGGAAGTCCCCTTCCTCTTTCCATAGGACATTTCTTCGTATAACATCTTTCGCCTTTCAGGAAAAGTTTTTTACCGTAAG
>JALSNB010000188.1 GCA_026987225.1 Caldisericaceae bacterium | reverse complement strand
GAAACAAGAAGCTGCATAACGCATGTTTGCACGACAAACAGATGCTGGAACGATGCAAATACAAAAAACAGAATATCCAAAACAAGAGAAACCGCAGCAACTAACCAACGTCCCTTTTTGGCATAAATAAAACACTGCGCAAGAAACAGGGCGAGAATCAGCAGCACGGAAGAACTTAGCAAAATCCGAAATGAAAGTTGCTTTTTTAAAAGTAACAGGACAAACGAAACAACTTCCGTTGTGTAGGCAATATCCGTAAGCACCGAAATCAAACGAAGCGTATTGAGCGAAATGACGTTCAAAACGGAATCATCGTAAACTCTCTGCTTTGATCCGATCAATACGTATGCGAATAAATAAGAGATTAGTAAAATAATTACGGTTCCTGCGACACTGTGCAACGTAACTTCATAATTCCATTGATTATCAAAGATGTGAGAGCCTTCCCGTTGATAATATATGATGGTATAGATCGTGGAAATCGCAGCAGAAAAAAACACAATGTTTTTTTCCATTATCAACTTTACGGTTTTTAATTTCTTTGCGTTTTCACCCGCATCGTAAAATTCGGCTTCTATTTGTTCGTTCATATGCCGTTCTCCTTAAGATTTATAATAATCAAGCAAGGCCTTACAGAATTACTCGCATTGGCATCACAATAAATGGATGAGATTATTATTTCACTGTCATTTACAAAATCCAAATCCCCGGTTATATCTCTAACATTTGTTAAAACGTGCGTTTCCGAATCAAACACTTTTAATATCCCTTTATAATCGTTTGTCCAGCCCGTCCATGCAATATATTTGCCGGGTGTATGGGGCGGGAAAGATGTACCAATGAGTGATATTTTGCTTTGAAGAACAGACTTTTTGCTTACATCGGAGAGTGGCGCTATTACCAATTCGGCCTGAGATGAAGATGCACTATTCGAAACGACAAAAATCAACCGATCGTTTTCCGTAAGAATAACAGGTGCGGAAAAATAGTTGGCATTGTCCGCAAGAACGAATGATTTGGAGCAATATCCGGCATTTTCAGGCTTTTTAACTAACGAAGCAGTCAATAAATCCTTTATCCGTCCGGTGGAAAAATCATACAGATAAATGCTTTGCTTCCCTTCCCAAAGATAATTGAAAACAAGATAACGGACATTTGCACTTACTGAATAAACATATTCTTTATTATTCCAATCCGAAACTTTTTTGAAAATCGTTTTTGATTTTCCGGAATTCATATCAATCAGTTTTACCGAATTTATCAAATTCTTATTACCCTTTTCAAGGACAGTTGAATATCCGAAGCAAATCAAATAATTGCCGGACAGATAGAAATCGTAAACCGGCGGAGGCATTTCTACCGTAAAATTTGCAGGATTTTCTTCTTCGTCGAATACAATATGCTTTTTTCCGTTTGTCCTGTTTATCGCCCATACGCGCTGAGGTATGCTGCCGATATACTTCTTTTCTCTGTATACAATCCAATTACTGTCAATTCCCACCCAGTCGATTTGAACAAAATTTTTATCTATGGTTGCAATTTTCTTCGGCACTTTACTGCTTGCATCAAGCAGGTAAAGATTCTCTATAAACGTGAGGCACGGTGCGTATTTTGCTGCGGGTTTATCGGATCCTGCGGAGAAAACAACAAAATTATCAAAAGAACTAACGTATCCAATCGCCTTACATCCTTGCGGCAAAGGAATTTTTTCGTATTTCAGTTTGCTCAGATCCGTGTTCACTATCGAAGAAAAGGCAAATGTCTCAGTCTGTTTTTTAGGAGCAGCGCCTTGTTTCCCGTTAGGAGTGTTGACATTTCCTACGCTTCCGCATCCTGCAAAGACCAAAACACCGAAAAGCAACAAAACCGATACGACAACTTTCAATTTTTTCATATGTGCCTCCGCCTCTTTCGGCTCTTACGCGTTAAAATTTACAATAACGCATCAATATTTATAAACCTTTCATTTTTATTTTATCCCGTTTTTGCAAATTCCAAAATACGATTTTATTAAGATGCGCATATAAAAATATCCCTGATTTTGCATTCGAATCCCTCAAAAATAGCAATTAAGAAATGCCCTAAACATCAAGGTTTTTTAAAGTAGCATGCTTTATAAAAACGGCAAAGTCGGTTAAAAATACAAGAAACACTGATTGTATCTAACTTTCTAACATGTCATTTAAATCCATTTTAAGCGATAGGTGCCCCTAATTATACCTCACAGTCCCAAATCGGAGTTTTTAGGGGTGTTTAAAGGGCAAATACGAATTAAGCCTCTGTTTATGAGGGTTTTATGGGTATAACTTTTTTCCAAAAAATTAACAGCAAAGCGCGTGCAAAAATTTTGCTTGTGCTTTCGTAATTTGGAAAGGACAGAAACACTCGTAAAAATTTTGAAAGTAATTTTAATGTTTGGCACGTAGATAAAAGGATACTAAGAGCATGATGAAGAAATTTTTGTCCTACTCGTACCTGGTACCAATAGGACATTTTTGTGCAAACTTGCAATTTGCGTTAGGGACCAATGAAAAAAACCGCAAATTTTATCGGAAT
>JALSNB010000187.1 GCA_026987225.1 Caldisericaceae bacterium | reverse complement strand
CGTCTTAACGCATTCAACAAGGAAATTGTTGCGAACGTCCCGAATTATATGTGGAACGAGGTAAAAGGAAAAAATGTTTACATCATAATAAAGTACAGAGGCATAAAAGTCGAGGAGGTAAATAATGGTTTACAAAGAGTTAAAGAGTAAGTTTGAAAAAATTATTTTACAGAACGGGCTAAAATCCGAAAAAATTCGTATTAAAGCATTTCCTCTCACGCCTGAAGAGGCAATTGGCAATCCGAGCGATCTTGATTACCCACTCGTTAAAGGAAGAGAAAGACTTATGGAGGCAAATTTCAGAGGATTTAAGGGACAGGCATTCACAGATATTTACGGAGATTTTGAGGGGACAATAGAAGATGTGCTTTCTTTAAAAATGCGTACAAATTATGAGAGAGCAATATTTATATCAACGTTGAATGCTGTTCTCAGAGGACTCAACCTCATTTCCAATACGGTTCACTGTAAAAATGACGAGCCAAGGGAGTGCGCAAAGCGAGCAGTGAATTTTATCAAAGAGCATTACGAAAACCCAAAAATTTTTCTTGTGGGCTTTCAGCCACGTTTCGCAGAAGCTTTTTCGACTAACTTCAGGTTACGTATAACGGATCTTGACGATGAACAATTGGGTAAAAAAATAAACGGTGTTTTGGTAGAGAACGAGAAAAATGCGAAACGTAATATCGAATGGGCCGATTTACTCTGGATAACCGGAACAACCGTTGTAAACGATACAATAGAGGATTTTTTAAATGTAAACAAACCAAAGATTTTCTACGGGACAACGATTGCAGGAACTGCCTATTTATTGGGACTTACTCGTTTTTGCGCCATGAGTAAATAGTTCACACTATTTTCATATTTTTTGGTATAATCATGGCGTATGGGAAAGATAACATTCTATGACGGTGTAAAGGAAATAGGCGGAACAAAAATATTTTTGGAAATTTCGGGAAAGAGGTTTTTTCTGGATTTCGGTATGAATTACAAAAAAAGGAACCTCTTTTTCGAAGAGTATCTCAATCCCCGTGTCGCAAACGGAATCGGGGATTTATACTTTCTCGGACTGATTCCTAAGATAAAAGGGCTTTACAGAAAAGATCTCGTTAAATTTATCCGAAGGGAAGGAGTCGAAGAGTTAGGAAACGAGCATGACGAAAATTTTGTTGATGCCGTCTTTTTGTCCCATGCACACTTCGACCACTCGGGATATATCACTTTTTTAAGAGAAGAAATACCGGTATATATGTCCAAAATAACGGAGCATCTTTTACGCGCTATGGAAGATGTTTCAACCACTCAATTTGAAACTTCCATGTTTAAATTTATCAAAAGGCCGGCACTGGGCAATTTTCGCTCGCCCGGATACTACGGCACGCATTCTGCAATAAATACAAACGGTGTGATTCGCTTGGACAGAACGACAGTTCATACTTTCCCGGTAGATCATTCCGTTCCCGGTGCCCTTGGTTTTGTTTTTTCCGGTGAAGAGGGCAGCATCGTATATACGGGTGATTTGAGATTGCACGGAAAAAGAAAGGCGGATACGGAACAATTTATCCGAAACGCAAAAAAATTCAAACCGCAAATTCTAATAATAGAGGGGACAAACCTTAGAGGCGAAAATTCGGAAGGCAGAGAATTCTGGACGGAAGAAAAGGTGATGGAACGTGCCGGTGAAGTAATGCAAAAAACAACCGGACTTGTCATTGCCGATTTTTCAATCCGCGACGTAAACAGGTTTCTTACTTTCTACGAACTTTCACTTAGGAACAACAGAAAATTTGTGATAAGCCTAAAAGATGCGTATCTGATAAACAGAATGCATGAGATCGGAATGCCGGTTCCTGATATTACTGATAACAATATCTACGTTTACCTGAAGAAAAAGAAATCGGGCACATATATCGATACGGATTACAGGGAAAAGTGGATAAAGCAAATACTTTCCATAAAGGGTATAAAAACGATTAAAGCCAATGAAATTCGCAACAACGAAGACGCTTTTACAATTGTTATGAGATACTGGGATTTGCAGGAGCTTATAGATTTAAGGCCGGTCAAAGGCAGTAAATACATACATTCTTCATCCGAGGCACATTCCGAAGAGCAAGAAATAGACGAGTGGAGAATGAATAACTGGCTAAAATTGTTCAATCTGTACCCGAGAGAACACATCCATGCCTCAGGACACGCAAGAAAAGAAGATCTTTTTAGAATAGTTTCCGAAATTAGTCCTAAAATAATCGTTCCGGTGCACACGGAACACCCCGAGGAATACGTAAAGAAATTTGGCAGTAAAGTTAAAATAGTAGACGAAGGAGAAACAATCGAATTTTAGGAGGTGATCAGAATGGAAGAAACGAGAAGCAGAAGTTGGGTTGTAACACTTATCATCGGGATCATCATCGGTGGCATTCTCGGAGGCATTTTCGGAACTTACCTTGTTTTCCAGAATCCGAAGATGTTTCCCTGGGCAAACAAAGTGGCCGTAGCCCCGGCGAACCCGTCTCCGCAAACCCCACCGGTAGTATCGGTTACACAACCTGGTATCGAACA
>JALSNB010000186.1 GCA_026987225.1 Caldisericaceae bacterium | reverse complement strand
TTATTGTATTCACGCAGAAAATATTTACTCATCTCGATCGGTGAAGGAGGACGCACGGGCGAGAGCACAGTGTTAAAAAACGCATAAATTTCCTCTTCGCCGTCTTTTGAGGTCCGCCAGCCGTAAAGTTTTTTGATTTTATCCATAGGGATACCGGCGTTAAGATGCTTTTTCAAAATTTGCACTTCACGTTCTTTTCTGAAATACTTTACAAGGTTTTTTTCGTTGTATGCGCTCCCCGCTTTCAGGTTTTCAAGGTGTTTCAAAGAACTCTTCAGTTTCGCATCTATCTGCTCTTTTCTCCTAAGCTCCGCAAAAAGCACGACTTTTTTGATGTCATTTATCGCATCTTTTTCGGTGTACCCCTCCTTAATATCTTCCGGAAGTTTAATTTTCAAACTTTTGAGCTTTTCAAAAAGCGATTCCCTTCCGTAAAACAGAGGAGCAAAATCGTCCCTTTTGTATATGCTTGCGGAAAAATTCTCTTTGAGGAACTTTGCAAATTCCGAATTTCTATTTATCGGAGGAATGATAAAGTAAATATCTCCACCATTTTCAAACACAGGATTGCAGCATGCGATTTTGTAGGAAAGAATTTCAACCGCATTTTTTTTACGCTTCATTTTAGCTATTCTGAAGTGCGCATCGAAAAAAGAGTTCGGCAAACTTTTGTTCCGCACCAGATAGTTGAACAGATACATTTTGTAATATGCGGCAACTGCTTTTGCATGATCGAGCAGTGTAATGTCGTTCCCGTATTTTCTCGTTTCCGAAAGCGCGTTCACAAAATACTTTTCTCCTATGAGTTTTATGAATTTATTAAGCGACACTATATCCCGCTCTTTTGAAAGAAATTTGTCAAGTTCCTCGTAAAATGCAAACCGCATTTCGTCCAAATGTTTTGTATCTATCTCAGTTTCGGCAAAAAAGAAATTGTCACGCACAGTTCTGTTTGCAAGCTGTTTTCCTCTGTTTGCTGGATTTGACGCATCGAGATGATCCGTTGTTTTTAGCAGTTTTATGAGCGGGTGGTATGCAATGGTATCTTTAAACGGGCATTCCGTGCCGAGCAGGCAGCGGCTGCATCCGTGATGTGCACAAACAAAATGGGAAAGCGAAATTGACAAATCGATGCCTTTTATATGCTCTTTTCCTAAAAAAACGGAAAGCGGAGAAAACAAAAACTTTTTTACACTGCCCGATAGTTCTCCTCTGTCCAAAAACAAAATTTGCCCGTGAAAGTCCTTTATATGCATGTTTTTTGCTTTCGAAAGCACAAAAAACTTGGATAATTTGCCTATATCGTGCAGAAAAGCGCCGATTTCGGCAAGTAAAATTAAGTTTCTATATTTTGAATACGACTCGATCGTTTGAGACATATTGTACAAATTCGTTAATAATGCGCTCGGCATTCTGCGGCGGGAAGGGATAATTAAACATCGGCCCCATAGGTTCTTCGTTGTAGTAAGGCCTGTTGCAGTGCGGGCATCCGCTTGTCGTAAAAACGTACGGATTTTTCAGCATCTCACCGATATTTTCACCGGACACGGAGGAAAGCGCACCTTCTCCGTTAAATTCCACATCAAACTCTTTCCCCACGGAAAATAGGTATCTCATAAATTGGATTCTTCTGTATCTTTTAAGTTCGGGCGGTTTTTTATTTTCCATTCTCGTCCCTTTTATCGGAGTGAAAGCAAACAGCCCTACGGTTATCGTATTTTCAAAAAATAGTTTCATCAGGTCGTGCAGCTCCCTGTCGCTTTCTCCCATACCAACGATGATATGTGTTGTAATGCTTCTCGGGTGCTTTTTGCCCGCTTTCAGTATAAAGTTTACCGTATCCGAAAAATTACCGCCCCTGTATTCCGCAAACGTTTTCTCAGTTGCAACGTCCAGTGCAAGCCCTATGCGGTTTGCCCCGGAGCTAAAAAGCGCATCCACGTCATTTATATTTGAAAGCCGTATCGAAACGGATATCGGCAGGGCGGAAACGGATTTTATGTCTCTTATGAAAAACAACGTATCCTCGAGAAAATGCGGACTGTTCACCACCTGAAAGCATATCCTTTTCACAAGTTCCGGCGCGTTTTTAACCGCCTCTTTGAGTTTGCTCCATTCGGTTTTGGGCCAGATGACGCGGGACAAATACTCCGTAGAGCCGTGCGAAGAGCGTGACTGCGGGCAGTAAGCACAGTTATACATACACTTTTCTCCAACCATAAGGTAAAGTGTAGTAGGCGGAGCTGGGAGCTTTATATTCCTCAGCCCCAAAACCCCGAGACTTCCTATGGATACTCTAATTTCTTTCATGCCTAATCTCCTTTTTTGTCCTGAAGGTAACCTGGTACCAATAGGACATTTTTGAGGTAGAAACCGGTGTATGAGTTCGGTGCTTGCGCGATTTCTTCGGGAGTCCCGGTTGCAACGACATATCCTCCTTTTTCACCGCCCTCGGGCCCGAGATCCACAATGTAATCGGCTGATTTTATTACGTCTAAGTTGTGCTCTATGACAATTACCGTATTCCCTTTGTCAACAAGCCTGTTCAGTACGTTTATCAATT
>JALSNB010000185.1 GCA_026987225.1 Caldisericaceae bacterium | reverse complement strand
ACCGCCTGCAGTCTGTCATTTCGGTTTTTCTTGTCTTGTACAAGGTAAGGTGCCAATTCGTCGAGACCGGGTTTTAAAGGCGGAACCCTATAAAATTTATGAAGGACCTCGCTTGCCTGATGCAAGAATTTCTTTTCAAGTCCCGTAAGCTTGTACGAGAGGTACAATTCGGCAATCATTCCCAATGCAACGGCGTGGCCGTGGGTGACAGGATGTCCGCGATCCTGATAAAAGGCTTCAAGTGCATGTCCGACGGTGTGTCCGAAATTCAGAATTTTTCTTAAGCCCTTTTCATAAGGATCTTGCACTATAACCTTTTGCTTAATTTCCACGGATTGTTTAATGGCTTGGAATAAATCTATATCCGGATAGGAAATTAAAGATTTGAAATAGTCATAATCGGCAATAAGTCCGTGTTTCAACATTTCCGCCAGACCGGACAAATGTTCCTTTTCAGGCAGTGTGGTCAAAAAGACAGGATTGATGTAAACGGCTTCGGGCTGCCGGATGCATCCCAATTGATTTTTTATTCCGTTAAAATTTATTCCGTTCTTCCCGCCTATGGCCGCATCCACCATAGCCAATAAAGAGGTAGGGATATGAATAAATCGAATTCCACGCTTGTAAACGGAAGCAACAAATCCGCCTAAATCGGTAATCATTCCACCGCCCAGATTTACCAACAGACTGTGACGGTCTGCACGGTACTCCATAAGTTCGGAGGTTATCTCCGATACCTTGTTCCAATTTTTATTATGTTCACCTTCTTCTACCGTTATTTCAATAAAGTTTACATCTGTATTATTTAATAAAGGCGTGCAGTTTACATTTGTATTTTTATCGGTTAATACAAACAGAGAACTATAATCGATATCGGATAAAATCTTTGCCAATTCGCGTAGATTATCTCCTTCTTCAAAAAAAATCATACCGGTATTTTTTCCAAAAATAATAAAAGTCATTTAGCTAGCGGGAATGTTTCTTATATTTATAACATATAAAAAATTCAAACCGATGACTGAAAACAACATAAAGCTGTTCACCAAGGAAATGTTGTACGATACGGCCACTGCCTTTGGTGTAAAAACGGATGCCGAAATCGAAAAAGCATACTGGTTATTCAATATTATACGTAAAGAACCGCTTGTACGCTTGGGGACTGCGGTAACCAATTTCGCGCTCAAATATCATTTACCCGTGGAGGGTTTGATCAGAACGACCGTTTTCGATCATTTTTGCGGCGGCGTAACGGCAGAAGATACTTTGCCTATCGTCGAAAAATTATACAGTGCGGGCGTATATTCCATTTTGGATTATTCCGTGGAAAATGCCGATGACGAAGAGAGTTTTAACCGTGCTTTCGAAAAAACGAAATTCCTGATTGAATTTGCCGCCAAGCGTAAAGAGATCCCGTTTGCGGTCTTCAAACCGACTGGGCTGGGGTCATTTGATATCTACGAAAAGGTGTCGGAAGGAAAAGAACTCTCACCCCGGGAAGAAAAACAATGGAATGCAGTTAAAAACCGGTACTATCTCCTGGCTGAAGCAGCTGTCGAAAACGATGTTCCGTTAATGGTGGATGCCGAGGAAAGTTGGATGCAGAAGGCTGTTGACGATTTGATGGAGGAACTGATGCGGGAATACAACAAAAAAGGCGTTTACGTGATTACCACATTACAAATGTACCGGAAAGACCGCTTGCCCTATCTCAAAGAATTGTTCGGACGATTGCAACGTGCAGGAAGTAAAATCGGGGTTAAGTTCGTACGCGGGGCTTATATGGAAAAAGAGCGCGAACGTGCCGTGGAGTTGGGCTATCCGTCTCCAATATGCGAAACCAAAGAATTGACCGATAAAAACTACAATGATGCCATACGGTTTGCCATGGAACACGTGCCTGACTTTCTTATTTATGCAGGAACGCACAATGAAGAAAGTGCCTTATTGTTGGCCAATCTAACCGAAGAAAAGGCTTTGCCTAGAAATCATCCGCATATCTGGTTCGGGCAATTATACGGCATGAGTGATCATATTACGTTTAATTTGGCTAAACACGGTTTCAACACCAGTAAATATATTCCTTTTGGTCCGGTTAAAGATGTCATGCCTTATTTAATTCGAAGGGCGGAAGAAAACACCTCCGTTGCAGGCCAAACCAGTAGGGAACTGCATTTATTGGAATTAGAGCGTAAAAGAAGAAAACTCACATAGTTTACAAATGTAAATTATTAATTTTTTCCTCATAAAGTCTCTTGAGTAATAGCAATTGCTTTTCGTCTATCCCGGGTTTGTAAATCCTGACGGCATCAAAAACATTTTCGTTTTTAAAGAAAGTAGCCAGTGCGGCATCGAAATTACGATTTTCTATTTCATTCTTTATGGCATAGGTTATTTTGGCGAATTCTTCCCACCGGATATGATCATTAAATTCTATATAATGAACATGCCGACGCTTTAAATCCTTGTAAATCTTGTCATCCAAAACTTCGTATTCAAAAAACTTGGTCAATTTGATACTGGCTGTTTTTTCTCCCGAACGCTTTCCTCTTTTTTCATATTCAAAACCACCGTATTCGGCG
>JALSNB010000184.1 GCA_026987225.1 Caldisericaceae bacterium | reverse complement strand
TAAAAGTTCGAATTGGGATCCCACGTCAATTTCCAAACGGTATCGCTCGCTTTGTCAAAATACGCATTAATCGTATCGAAGGGCATTACGAGCGGAAAATCAATCTTTTTAAATTTAAAGCCAGCGGGAACAATTTTTTCTGTTTCCTTGTTTACCGATACGGGATGCATCGTTTTCGCTTTAACGGCAATCACGTTATGCGGAACGTTTCGGATAAATGCAAAAGAAATAACACCTATTGCAATGATTATGCCGATTATAACAAATGCTTTTTTCATCTTGTCCGTCTATTTTTCCGGCGTAACGGAGAAAACATAAAAGGTTTTTTTGTTCTTTATCAGATCGGAAACGGTCTCTCCGTCCGGGATAGTGACGCTATGTGTTTTATCCGAGAAAACGCGTATGTAAAGCGGTGTTGAAACACCTATCTTAAGAGGCACGGCACCCTTAACGGGTGAATACCCCGCAGAACCGCCGAATTGCTCACTGAAACCCGGTATAAGAGATGAGGAACTCAAATTGATTTCTCCGGTTATCGTAAATATCCTCACAATGTGGTGCGTGTCTTTGGGCGATATGGTAAAATCCGATATTACATATCCCGTGTATATTTTGTGCAAATTCTTATTCAGCACACTATTTACGGAAAAAGTAATATGTGCAGGAGACACACCCGGAAAAGGCTTTCCGTCTTTATAGCAACTGAAAGTTACCCTGATATTATCAAACTTTTCTTTTCCTCTGTCTATTTCGAATACTTTACCCTCGCCGAGCAAATCGAAGAAAGAATGTTGAAGAGGTGAAAGATTCGCCTTTTTCACAGTATTCACACTGTTTATGCTTACAGTAAACAGGGAAAATTTACCGCCGAAAAATACGGCAAGCAAAACAAATAGTGCGAAAACAACACCCAAAATCATATAATTACGTTTCGATTCTTTCATATGGATTGCCTCCCTTATAAAAACATCAGGTTATAAACTTCGCCTCTTTCCGGCACAGCCCGCAAAAAACAAAATTCGCATCGAAAAATGCAAACAACTTTATCGCTTTTCGGCAAGTTCGGACTCGATTTTCTCCAATCTTTTTTCGATATTTTCAACGGAAAAAGCCAATTTATTGTAGGATTCTCTGTACTTACGGTTTGCCTTTTCATCCGGTGCGATGTTAATAATGGCAAGTGCCACGACTCCGAAAACAAGCCCCATAAAAAACCACGTTGTTCCGTCATGCCCTTTTTCAGCTGCAGTTCCTGCCGCATCAAAACCGATAACGATATTCAGCAGTAAAATTATCGAAATCACTACTTCAAGCATTACTTTTTACCTCCCGCATACAAATTTTACAAGCAAAATATTCCGCCTATCCGGTGACCATCTTTACGCTTTACCCGGCAAATCTCCGCTCGTGCGGCTTTCTAATTTCAGCGGTGCAACCACAATAAACAGTTCGGAAAGCACAACAGCCGAGATGATAAGAAAATCTTTCGGGCTGTAAATTACCGATAGAATCAGGGCGATGACGTACCCGACAAATCCGGAATAAATAAGATGCCTGTTCGGAACGGGAAAAAGAGCGGATCTTTTTTCTTTGGGTATACCGAACATAAGACGGATTCTTTCCTTGAATCTTAACCCTGTGCCCCCGTAGCGAATCATCTCGATTGCGATTCCGACGTTCAGTATAATAGCCGGAATTATTAAAAAGAGCGAAATCGAAAGCCAACCTATGTTTTTATTCGGATTTACAAGATAGGTAAAGAAATATGCAAGCGAAGAAGCAAAAATCATAAATGCCGCAACGGATTTGTAATATGCGCAGATACGTCCGTAAAGCCTGTACTGGTTCCACGTGCCATAGCCTACCGGAGCACAAATCGCAGCAACAATCAAAAATATCGATAGTTCATTCATATCCGCCTCCTCAAATTTATTTTACAACTATTTCCAAAAATTCACAACATTACAACTCGTGCCGAACGCCAATGAAAATGTCCTATTGGTACCAGGTACTAACAGGACAACTCTGCTTAAAATTGCAACTTGTAAAAGGTACCGGCGAAATTATTGCACATTACAGCTTCCACTGCTCCGGAGCAGAATAACAGGCGGAAAGAGCATTGCATACGTTGAGATTGCCAAATCCGTAACAGAACGGAGAAAACGCTTTCCTTTCACGGTATGCCCATTGAAGAGCGGGCACTGTCCTTGCATCGTTTACGTTCCGGAACATATCACACGCTTTATTACCGGCATACGTGCGCCCCGATTTATCAGGCGCCCTTTCCGGCACTGCCCGCAAAAAACAAAATTCGTATCGAAAAATACAAACAACTTTATTGTTTTTTGGCAAGTTCGGACTCGATTTTCTCCAATTTCTTTTCAATGTTCTCAAGGGATAAAGCCAATTTGTCCTCGGGCTCGTAATCGTAATCCACGCTTTCATCCGGCGCAATACAGATAATCGCAAACGCAACAAGCCCCAGAACAAGCCCCAAAAAGAACCAGCCCGCTCCGTCATGTCCTTTCTCAGATGCGACTTTAGCGGTAAAAGCGCCAACGATAACGTTAAGCAGAATTACAAAAACAACTAATCCT
>JALSNB010000183.1 GCA_026987225.1 Caldisericaceae bacterium | reverse complement strand
CCAAAATATCCGCTATATATTCCCCTTCGTTCTTTGTTGCAAGAAGGTGAGTTGTTTTTCCGATTTTTTGGAATACGATCGATATTGTTCCTTTATCCCTATCGAAATCGGCAATGGTTAGCGGTATTCTTTCTCCTTTTTCATGAACTCTTACTATTATAAACTGTCCCGGTTCCGCTTTTTTTGCAATCAGGGGTGCTTCTACATTTAGGAATACAAGTTTCGGAGCAAGCACTTTTTTTTCCAGAATTTTAAACATATTGCCTTTGCCTCCTTGTGTTTTCTAAATAGATTTTGCTTTTTCCAAATAACTTTTCAAAGTTTTCTATTATTTTTACATGAAGCTCTTTTTCGTCAATATTTTTTAAGTTGGCGAAGTATTTGTAAACGTATTTTACGTATATTGGCATGTTCGTTTTTCCTCTCATCGGAACAGGAGCGAGAAATGGGGAGTCGGTTTCCATAAAAACCTTTTCAATAGGAACGACTTTTGCCGCTTCTCTTAGTTTTTCCTTCTTTTTGAACGTGAGCATTCCTGAAAACGAAACATAAAGCCCAAGACCGATTATTTCTTCTATCTCCTTCGTTCCGTAATCAAACGAATGAAATACGCCATTGAAATATCCTATTTTCTTTATAATTTCTATAGTGTCTCTGCATGCATCTCTTGAATGAATCATAAACGGAAGTCCGAGTTCCTTGGAAAGTATTAATTGTTGTTCGAATACTTTTTTTTGCAAAGTGAAATCTGTAATCTTTCTGTAATAATCCAGTCCGATTTCGCCTATTGCTATAACCTTTTTGTTTTCTGCAAGTTCTTTTAATGTTTTTAATGCATAATTATCAAATTTGTCGGCATCGTAAGGATGTATTCCTATAGTGGAAAATATAAATCCATAACGATTTGAAAGGTTCACGGATTCTTCGGAACTTTTCAAATCATAGCCGACATCATTAACTAATATAATTTCTCCATCGTTTTTTACGGATTCTATTACTTTGCCTAAATTCTCTCCATACTCGAAGCTTAAAATGTGTGCATGTGCATCTATATACATTTAGCTGATTTTAGAACCTTCCTTTACGTCTCTGTCCAACCCAAGCAAGGAAAATTCTTCATCGTTTGAAGCGGCAAGTAGCATTCCTTGGGAGGTGATTCCCATTAGTTTTCTCGGTTTTAAGTTTTTGATAATGATTATTTTTTTGCCAATAAGCTCTTCAGGTGCATAGTGGTTAGCAATTCCGCCTACAATGGTACGTTCTTCATTCCCTAAAGAGACTGTTAGCTTGATAAGTTTTTTTGATTTTGGCACTTTTTCGGCATCAAGAATTTTTGCCACTCTCAGGTCAAGTTTTGCAAAATCTTCGTATTCTATCATTTCTTTTTCTTCTCCGCTTTTTTCCTTGAACTGTATATTGATTTTTTCTTTTTCTATTCTTGGGAAGATAGGGGGTAATTTTTCAATTTTTGATTTGTCCTCTATTATTTCCCAGTCCAGACTTTTTGCTTTTTCGCTCTTTGTCAAAGAAGACAATATAATTTCAGTAGTATGAGGCATAAATGGGGTTAATAGGACCGAAACTGTTCTTATGCCTTCTAAAAGCGTGTAAAGAATTTTTGCAAGCTCGGATTTATCATTTTTAAGTTTCCATGGGGCTTTTACCTGAATGTAATTGTTTAGGTAGTTTACGGCTTCCCATAACCTTTCTAAAGCTGTGGAAAACGAATATTTGTCCATTTCTTCGAAGAAGTTGTTTTGTTGTTCGATTAAGAAATCCTTTGCCTCCGGATCCATTGATGTTTTGGTAACTATACCGTTCATATATTTATAAAGCATTGATACCGTTCTGTTAATTAAATTTCCAAAGTCGTTTGCAAGATCCGAGTTGTATCGTGATAAGAACGTGTCTATTTTAAAGTTTCCGTCTTGTCCGAATGTTACTTCTCTGCTTAAGTAATATCTCAATACATCTACGGATATGTCTAACGGAATGTGTGCTTTTTCGGAGAATTCCTCAACAAAATTAACCGGATTTACCACATTGCCTTTTGATTTTGACATTTTTTCCCCTTCAAGATTCCAGAAACCATGCGCAAAAATTGTTTTTGGCAATGGTAATCCGTAACTCATGAGCATTGCTGGCCAGATTATTCCGTGGAAACGGGTAATATCTTTTCCGATTAAATGTAAGTCTGCGGGCCAGTATTTTTTAAATTTTTCCTCGTCGTGCAGAAAACCGACTGAAGTAAGATAGTTAAGTAAAGCATCAAACCACACATATACCGTGTGGCTATTGTCGAAAGGAACAGGTATGCCGAATTTAAACGATCTTCTTGAAACGGAAACATCTTGAAGTCCGGATTTAATCACATTTATCACTTCGTTGTATCTGAAATCCGGTTGAAGAAATTCTTTATGGCTCTCATAGTATTTCATCAAAGGAATTTGATATTTACTGAGCCTGAAAAAATAGTTTGGTTCTTTTATTTTTTGTACGGGTCCTCCACAAATAGGACACTTACCGTCTTTAAGATCGGAATCTTTTAAAAAAGTCGCATCTCTTACGCAATACCATCCTTCGTAGGATCCGAGATATATATCCCCTTTGTCGTACAATTTTTGGAAAAAATGTTTTACTACCTCCACATGATCCTTATCACTTGTTCTTATAAATCTATTGTATGATATTTTAAAAGTCTTGAATATTTCTTTCCAATTTTTACTTGCATTATCAACAAATTCTTGGGGGCTAATACCTTCTTTTTTTGCTCTTTCTTCTATCTTTTGTGCATGTTCGTCCGTACCTGTGGTAAAAAATACATCAAATCCTTTGAGTCTCTTGTATCGCGCAATGACATCTGCGGCAATTGCTTCTGAAACCGAGCCTATATGTGGTTTGTCGTTTACGTAGTAGATGGCCGTTGTGATGTAGAATTTTTCCATTTTCACTCTCCTTTATTTAATATTGTTCAGATTTTCGATTGTATTGGACAGTGCAAATTTTACGAGACCTAAATTTCCCGAAGCAGTCATGAATACCACCAATATATTTTCATTTTTGAGCTTCGATATGATTACTCTACCTGTTGTTCCGTTGATAATTGTATCGGTAAATTTCCCCATTGATGTTTTCTCCAACAGTTCATTGAGGTACCCACTTAAGGCGCTTGCAATTCCTGCTATAACCATAGGTGACGCATCAAGGCTTGAGCTACTGTAAAGCAATGTCCCGTTTTTGTCAGTAAGAACGACCGATAAAACTCCGGATGTATTTTTGAGTTTTTCTAAAATTTCGTTCATATTTCTACCAACCTTTGAAGTTTGGGCATCATACGTTTTGCTTCAAGCCTTGCTCTCCCAATATTTACCGGGGAGTGCATTATTATTGCGATAAAGTAATCATTGTTCATTTTAAGTACCAAACATCCGAATTTTTCGGCATTGAAAAAGAAATCATGAAATTCTCCCATTTCCAATACCTTTGCAACTCTGTTTACATTATTGAATATACTTGCTATTTCGGCACTGCTCTCGGATTTTTCGAAATTTTCTTTGGAAACAACAGCAACAGGTAGTCCGTCTCTGCCGATAACCCCGACAAAAACCGAACTTTCAATATTATCAGCGATATATTTTACTGCCTCATCAAATTCTCCGTTACTCATAATCGGCCTCCTTTCGAAAAATATTATAACAAACATTTTCCTAAAAACAATAGATTTGATATAATATGAAAAACGATAGGAGGCAATTTGAAAGGAAAAAGATTGGTAAATTTTATTTTAAAGCTCATAGAAGATAAAAAAGGCGAAGATATTGTAGTTCTTGACGTTAAAAAGTTAACCACATTGGCAGACTATTTTATAATTTGTTCTGCTGAAGTAAGCGAGCACAGCAAGGCTATATATGATGAAATAAAATTTCAATTAAAGAAAAAAGGCATTCTTCCGTTGTCCGAAGAAGGAAAACTCTCTGGAGACTGGATTGTAATGGATTACGGAGAAGTTATTGTTCATATTATGCTTCCCGAAAAGAGGGAATTTTATAGTCTTGAACGAATGTGGCGTGAGATTGAGCCGCAAATCACCAAATCAAGAAGTCAGTAAAATCTCTTGACTTTCTCTTCAATAAAAGTATACTACCCTTGTAATAATTAATTTAAGGAGGTGCTATGGAAGAGTTTACTAATATTTTTGTTGGTGAAGATAGCGAAAGTACAATCAGAAATGATTTTGTTTACGACATTTTAATAGTTGGCGCAGGCCCGGGTGGCCTTACTGCTGCAATTTATGCCGGAAGAAGTAGGCTTAATACGATAGTTTTTGAGAAACTCGCTCCCGGAGGGCAGATTGCAGTAAGCGATCTTGTGGAAAACTATCCGGGTTTTCCGGAAGGGATTTCCGGCAGCGAGCTTGCAAAACGCATAGAGAAGCAAGCTGTAAAATTCGGTGCCGAGATCGTTTCCGATGAGGTGCGTTCGATTAAAAAAGAAGGGGATGTTTTCTTTGTTTCTACGGCAGCTCACGGCACAGTCAAAGGAAAGGCCGTAATCATTGCTACCGGAGCGGATCCCGTAAAGCTTCCTGTTCCCGAAGAGGAAAAATTCAGAGGAAAAGGTATTTCGTATTGTGCAACTTGTGATGCAGCATTTTTTAAAAATAGAGTAGTGGCTGTGGTTGGCGGTGGTGATACTGCCATATCGGATGCAATTTATTTGACAAAATTTGCAAAGGAAGTAATAGTAATACACAGAAGAAATGAATTAAGAGCAGTTAAAGCGTTGCAAGAAGAAGCTTTTGCTAATCCAAAAATAAAATTTCAATGGGATTCCGTGCCGCTTCATGTTGTAGGAGACAGTAAGGTTGAAGGAATTGAAGTTAAGAATGTAAAAACAGATGAAACAACTGTTTTAAATGTGGATGGAATTTTTGTTGCAATTGGAACCGTTCCGAATAGTGATATAGTAAAGGATTTTGTAAAATTAACTGATCGGGGATTTATTATCACCGACCATAACAGAGAAACAAACGTAAAAGGGCTTTTTGCGGTGGGAGACGTAAGAAATACTCCCCTAAGACAGGTAATTACGGCGGCTGGCGATGGTGCAATTGCTGAGTTTGCTGCCGAGCAATATATAAAATCTATTAAGGAATAAGAGGTGATTTATGGAAAGGTTATTGAAAGAAAAAGACGTGAAGTACATTAAGGATCTTTTTGAAAAGAATTTAAAGGATCCGGTTGAACTTGTATTGTTCTTGCAGGGAGAAAATGGAGATAAAGTAACAAAATTTAATTCTCAATATTTCCCGTACACAGAAGAAATTTTAAAGGAATTGGTTGAAATTTCTGATAAACTTAAACTTACCGTTTATAAAGACAACAAAGAAAAAGAGGCGGAATACAAGGTCAAAGAGATTTCGGCGTTGTTTGTCGAGGGCAAAAATACAAACAAAAACGTAGTATATTATGGCATTCCTTCGGGACATGAATTCTCTTCTTTATTGGAAGATATTATGGACGCCTCGAAAGGTGAAACCGAGCTCTCGGCATCAACGAAATTGGCAATTAAGAAAATTAACAAACCTACGGAAATTTTAGTTTTTGTTACACCGTCTTGCCCGTATTGCCCAAGAGCGGTAAGAACTGCGCATCAAATGGCAATGGAAAATGAATTAATTAACGGTGTAATGATCGAAGCGAACGAATTTCCTGAATGGTCTCAGAAATACAGTGTGTATGCAGTTCCTAAGATTGTGATAAACGATAAGGTTCAATTTGAGGGTGCACTTCCGGAAGATCAATTCCTCGCACAGGTATTAGAAGGCGCAAAGTAATAATTAAAGTTACGAGTTGATATTAAAAAGCCCCCTTTAATTAGGGGGCTTTCATTATTTTATTTTTCTCTTGAGTATGTTTCCTAATCGTTTTATTCCTTCTTCGATTTGTTCTTTGCTCGGAAGAGTAAAATTAAGCCTGATATGATGTTTATCTTCTCCGTGTGGATAGAATGCGCTTCCGATTACATAAGCGACTTTTTCTTTAATTGCTTCTTCGAATAGCTTGTCCGTGTCTATGTATTCCGGAGCATTAACCCAGACGAACATTCCGCCTTCCGGCTTTGTCCAACTTACTTCTTTCGGGAAGTATTTTTCCAATGCTTTTAGCATTGTGTCTTTTTTCTCTTTGTACGTTTTTCTAACAAGTTCAAGATATTTTCTCATGTGCCCTTCTCTTATAAATTCATCGGCTATATATTGAGTTGCGGAAGGAGAGCATAGATCAGAAGCCTGTTTTGCTAAAACCAATTTTTTTATAACTTCTTCATCCGCAATAATCCATCCGAGGCGTAATCCCGGTGCTAAAATTTTTGAAAAGGTTCTTAATGCAATCACATTCCCTATTTTATCCATTGCGACAAGTGACGGATACGCTTCTCCTTCAAATCTTATTTCTCCGTACGGGTCGTCTTCTATAATCGGGACATTATATTTGTGTGAGATATCCAGTACTTCCTCTCTTCTTTGTAAACTTAGTGTTACACCCGAAGGATTTTGAAAATTCGGTATTAAATAGATGAATTTAACGTTAACCCCATCCTTTTTAAGTGTTTTAAGCTTTTGTTCCAATACGTCGGTTTTAATTCCGTCATCATCCAGAGGAACAGTTACGAAATTTGCTTGAAATGCGTGAAATGCTTGAAGCCCCCCTACATACGAAGGAGCTTCTACGATAATTGTATCGCCGGGATTTATAAAGATTTTGGCTACCAGATCCAATCCTTGCTGTGAGGCAGTGGTTACTATAAGGTTTTCTTTTTTTAATCCTTCAATCCCTTCACTCAATCCTTCTTTAACCAATGTTTCTCTCAGTGACGGAATTCCTTCTGTCGCCCCATACTGTAAGGCCTTGCCGCCATGGTTTTCGAATACGTCTTTTGCAATTTTTGCAATTGTTTCTTTAGGGAATAAATTCGGATCCGGCATACCACCTGCAAGAGAAATAATATCCGGACTGTCAACAAGTTTGAGCAATTCCCTAATCGCAGAAGCTTTCATTGTAATACTTCTTTCAGAAAACTTCTTACTCCAATTTACTGTCATTTTTGACCTCCTTTCCATTCATCCGCTTAATTATACATTATCCGTGAAAAAAGTACAAATAAATGTTATAATATCTTATATGAAGAGTATAGCAAATTTTAAGATGGTTATTGAGCCGCACGATGGCATGCGTGTGCCGGCTGTTATTTACACTACTGAAACATTGAGCGAATTTCTTTTTAAAGACAAAGCAATAGAACAAATTGAAAATGTAGCGAAATTGCCCGGAATACAGAAGTATGCATTGGGAATGTCAGATATTCACGAAGGTTATGGTTTTCCTATCGGGGGTGTTGCGGCTTTCGATGCGGATAACGGCGTTGTTTCTCCCGGTGGCGTAGGATTTGATATAAATTGCGGAGTAAGGGTTATTAAAACCCGCCTTACATATGAGGAAATAAACAAACATTTGAATAAAATAGGCGAAATGGTTTTTAATTTCGTTCCTTCCGGACTTGGTTCCACAGGTAAGTTAAAGTTTACCAAGAAAGAATTAAAACGCATAGTTAGAGAAGGTATGAAATGGGCATTAAATTCTGGATTCGCATTTAAAGAGGATTTGCATAAAACGGAAGAAAACGGATGTATGAAAAATGCCGATCCCTCACTTGTAAGTGAAAAGGCCTTTCAACGCGGAAGAGAGGAACTTGGCACTCTTGGTGCGGGAAATCATTTTCTTGAAATAGACAGAGTTAGCGAAATTTTTGATGATAAAGTTGCATCTGAGTTCGGTCTGTTTAAAAATCAAATAGTTGTTTGGATTCATACCGGTTCACGTGGGTTCGGACATCAGGTTGCAAGTGACTATATTGCGCTTATGAGAGATAAAATGAACAAATATGGCATACCATTGTTTGATAAAGAACTCGTTTCTTTACCTATAATGTCGCCTGAAGCGGATTCATATCTCAGGGCAATGGCTGCTGCGGCCAACTATGCATGGGTAAACAGACAATTGATTACTTATCATATAAGAGCGGCTTTCTCAAAAGTTTTTAAAATGAAGCCCGAAGAAATCGGAATGTCTTTATTGTATGACGTAGCCCACAACATTGCGAAATTTGAAAGATATTCACTAAACGGCAGAGACAAATTGCTTCTTGTTCACAGAAAAGGTGCTACAAGGGCTTTTCCTGCAAAACATCATGATTTGTCAGGTGAATATTTGGAAGTAGGTCAACCTGTGCTTCTTCCCGGCGATATGAAGAACGGTTCTTTTATTCTTGTTGGTAGTGAAAATTCTATAGAGGAAACCTTCGGAAGCGTTGCTCATGGCGCCGGTAGGGTAATGAGCAGACATAAGGCGCTTAAAGAAATTTCTTTCGAGGAGGTATATGGAGAAATGATCGAGAACAATATTAACTTGATTACAAAAAATAAACGAATAGTTAGGGAAGAAGCACCCGAGGCATATAAAGATGTGAATGAAGTTATAAAGCCTATTATAGGAAATTCACTTGCGAAATTGGTTGCAAAAACAGTTCCGTTGCTTGTGATTAAAGGGTGATTATGTTGTTAGGTGCACACGTATCAATAGCCGGTGGAGTGTCAAATGCGCCTTTGCGAGCCGAGAAAATTGGGTGTGAAACTTTTCAGATTTTTACAAAAAATCAAATGCAGTGGCGTATTCCAAAACTCACGGACGAGGAACTCAAAAAATATTATTCCAATCTGCATAAAACAGAAGTTATTCCCGGAACGGTTCACGCTTCTTACCTTGTAAATATTGCAAGTCCTAATGAAAAAACGCTTCGTTTGTCAATCCTTAATCTTGCCGAGGATTTGGAAAGAGCGGAATTGTTGGGAATCAAGTATCTCGTTTTTCATCCGGGAGCTCACAAAGGTAAAGGTGAAACATATGCGTTGGACATGATTGTAAAAAGCATAAACAATGTGTTTAAAATAACCAAATCCGAAAAAGTTTCTCTTTTGCTTGAGATGACTGCCGGTGAAGGCACCAATGTAGGTTATAAATTGGAGCATATAGCGTATATTATTGGCAATGTTAATAACTCCGACAGATTGGGGGTATGCGTTGACACCTGTCATATATTTGCAGCCGGATATGATATTAGAAACAAAGATGCGTATAATAAATTCTTCTATAAATTTGATTCATTGATAGGATTAAAACGCTTGAAAGCTTTTCATCTAAACGATTCGAAGAGAGAGCTTGGCTCGCACATGGACAGACATGAGGAAATAGGAAAAGGCAAAATAGGTGTTGAAGCGTTTAGATTACTTGTGAATGATGGTAGATTTAAAAGTGTTTTCGGCATATTGGAAACTCCGGGTGGCGAAGAAGGCTATAAAAGAAATCTTGATTTGTTAAAAAGTTTAAGGAGGTAGCTATGGGAAAGATATTTGAAAATGTAAAAAGAATTTTAAGTGAGCTTCCGGAAGGTGTAGAATTGGAAGCTGCGGCTAAAACAAGGGGTGCCGATGAAATTAAAGAAGCGATAGATGCCGGTGTTAGAATTGTGGGAGAAAATTATTTACAGGATGCAGAAAAAGTTTTTCCTTATATTGGAAAAATCGTTAGATGGCACTATATAGGACGACTTCAAAAAAGAAAAGTCAAGAAGATCGTAGAAATGTTTGACATGATAGAAACCGTAGACAGCGTGGAAATTGCAGAAGAAATAAATAAACGAGCTAAACAATATGGGAAAATTATGCCCGTACTTATAGAGGTAAACAGCGGAAAAGAACCTCAAAAAAGCGGAATTATGCCAGAAGAATGTGTTCACTTTATTAGAGAAATAGCCGAATATGAGCATATTAGAGTTATGGGATTAATGACAATGGGTCCCCTTGTGAAGTCTCCGGAAGATATCAGGCCGTATTTTAAACTTACCAAAGAAATTTTTGACAAAATAAAAGAATTAAGTATTGGCAATGTTGAGATGAAATATCTTTCCATGGGTATGTCGGATTCATATAAAATCGCTATTCAAGAAGGGGCAAATCTCGTTAGAATAGGCACTCTAATCTTTGGCCCAAGAAAATAAATAGAATTTTCATCCTCCAAATCTATTGACTTACAAAAATATTTCTGTATAATATCAAAATTTTATTTAAGGAGGATGTGATATGAGGAAAGCGGTTATTTTGATGATTGTTATTGCAATCATCGCGACAATTGCCTTTACCGGTTGTTCTTCTAAGGAAACCTCTTTAACGAGGATAAAGAAGGCAGGCGTGCTAAAGGTAGGAAGCGACACGACGTATCCACCATTTGAGTGGATTGATACGAAGACAGGTAAGGCGCAAGGTTTTGATGTGGATTTGGCAAATCTCATTGCCAAAAAACTTGGTGTAAAGGCTGAAATTATTACTACTGACTGGGGTGGAATTATTCCCGCACTTAACAGCGGTAAGTTCGATGTAATAATTTCTGCAATGACTATTACTGATGCAAGGAAGAAAAAGATCGATTTCTCCATTCCTTATTATGATTCTGGGCAGATTATTGCCGTGAGAAAAGATA
>JALSNB010000182.1 GCA_026987225.1 Caldisericaceae bacterium | reverse complement strand
CAGTGAAACGGTTATCAGGTAGTAGATAAAAAGCGGTACGAATGTCATACGGTAATACTTCGCCCAGATAAAATAAAGCACACCTCCGTGATGAGACAAACTGAGCAATGTAAAAAGTAGCGAGAGCAAAATTACGGCTGAAATGCGAAAAATCGTTTTTTTAGTCATATTTCCTCCTTTATAAAATTTACTTTCCGGTTTGAAGGTAGAGCTCTCCCCAATTCGTGCCGTTATCAAACCCGCATATCAAATCGCCTCTATCGTCTCGGAGCGTCATAACCCTGATAACAAAATCCTGCCCGTAACGCCTTTCTGACGATACGGAAACTTTTATGCCATTCCCGAAATCAATCTTTGCGGCAGGAATAAAATAGTATTCGTCAATGCCTTTCATAATAAAATCATGAGAATCTCCGGCGAGAGGTGTAAAGCAAAGTTTGTTTCCGCTTATTTCCTTCGGAGGCGAAAACAAAGAGTTTTTACTTGTAGAGCCCATTATTTTATCAGGAATAACTGTTTCCTTGTAATACACGTATTGTGCCCTCAGAGTTTCCATAACGATTTTCTCTTTTGTATAAACATAACCCACCCCTCCGAACACCGTTCTGCTCTGTCCGTTTTCACAGTATCCGGTTGCAAAATTCGTGCCGGCGTAGGCCGCAACAGGCCCGGCGTCTTTCCAACCACCCTCGGGTAAAGCGTTTCTCCCGGCTCTGAACACGGATTGAACGTATGCAACGCATCCCATGTTAAAAATCGCCTGCGTCATCTCACCTTTTACGGAGTGAATGTTTGCAATTTTCGTTAATACGTATTTTGGCCCTTCGCATTCTTCCACAACACTGCGATTTCCCGCAAAAAGCGCAGGATTAACGAGCGGATATTTTGTCACATCCGCTCGCACTTTTTCCATTTTCACATGCACGGTTTTCGTTAAAAACGGCTTGTTCGGAATTATCGAAACGACTTTTGTCCCTATGAGGCTTTCTTTCGGTGATATCACTGTAATTTCATACCTCTTCGGAATAAAACCGTATTCGGACTCCGGCACTTCATCCTTGTACATATCCGAGACCCGTATGCGCAAAAAACGCGCCCTCACCACTCTGAAGAAAGAACTTCCGAACCTGCGGAAATAGAACCTTCTGCCCTTTGCCGCTTGCCTGTTTGCATCTTCGACAAGCAGGTATTGCGGCCGCACGTTTTTGCCGTTGTAAGTTGCATCGATACGGATATAGACGAGCGAAAACGCTTTGTTAAATGTGCACTCCGTTTTGAAAACGGAATTTGCAAACTGTTTTCCGCCGTAAATAAAAACAGCGGTAAGCAAAAGGGCAACAATTAAGATAGCCACGACTTTGTCGGAATCCGCTTTTCTCATTAGGAATCAAGCCTCACATTACGGAAATTTTGCGAAATGTCTATGCAGTAAAAATCCCTTTCGCCGCCGTAAGCATTTACAAGAACGGAATAAATAACATTCGAAGAAAAATCACAGTAAAAGGCATTGCCGGAAGACCAATTTACAAAACTCATATACGTATAATACCCTCCGGAAGATGCATATCGGTATCTGTCATAGAGGTATTTGGCATAAACCGCTTTCCATCGTAGCGAATCGTTCCACTGCGGATCGAACGCATCTGCACTGTCGCATGAAACGGTTTGAGTGCGGTGTGTTACAACGTTTCGAATCCCCGAACCCCCGCCGTAACGCATGTCAAAACCACCGTACCACTTCCACATTCTTCCGTGAGGCATGCCCAACAAAATCTCAAACTTGCCCGTATTATTCATTTCAAATGCAATCTGCGAAACGATATGAGAAAAACCGCGTGAAGAATAATTGATATTTTCTACATTGGCATCTGCGGAATAACGAAGCCTGTATGTATTAAGTATGTAAGGCACACCGACATCAACATTCGGATCGGGAAAGCCTTTTCCGTAATAATGACCGAACGCATCGGCAACTTCGTTTTGAAAGGCCCATACACGCATCGCTAAAGATTGATAAAAACCAGGTTCCGTTACAAACGGATAATCGGACATTGCAGCCGTCCTAAAAGCGGGAAAATACAGAGTTTTCCCTTTTCCGAAAGGAACGCTTAAATTCAGGTATTTTGTTTCGCACGCATGCGGTTTCATCCAGCTGTTGCCGTAAAATTTGCTCGAACCATCATCCGTGGTTTTCGCACTCGCAACGGAATCGTTTTTCAAAATTATGCAGTTCAAAAGTTTGCCCCGCCTGAATAGCCCGAGTATGTTGTCGTTTTTATCCTGCACGGCCATAGAGGCGTACTGAAGGACGGAGCCGTTAATAGCAAGGAAAATATTCGCATGCATCGGATTGTTATTAAGAGTAAAATATGCCGTAAGGAGTATCTTTTTAACGTTAAAGTCCGGAAGTTTTTCGGAGTTGCTGCCGCTTTCATGCGGAAGGGTAAATTTATTTTCCACTTCACTAAAAGGCAGTTTTCGCCCGCCGATTTCGACAAAGCCTTTGAACGTTTTCGTTACGGGATTTTCGGCAAGATACACTTTCGGTTTTGACAAACGCTCGTTTCGTTTCAAAGAAGAAAGCGGTATGCCGAACGTTTTTGACAGGTTTTCCTCGGTGTTTTTATCGGCGGGTTTC
>JALSNB010000181.1 GCA_026987225.1 Caldisericaceae bacterium | reverse complement strand
ATGGATGAATTCGCAATGGGCTCGTCCACCGAAAACTCCGCTTTCTTTAAAACCCGTAATCCCGTAAATACCGAATACGTTCCCGGCGGCTCTTCCGGCGGCTCGGCCGCTGCGGTTAAGGCAAACGAAGTAATCGCTTCGCTCGGTTCGGATACGGGCGGCTCGATCAGGGAGCCTGCGGCATTCTGCGGAGTGGTGGGGTTAAAGCCCACGTACGGCCGTGTTTCAAGATACGGACTCATTGCATTTGCCTCGTCTCTCGACCAGATAGGCCCGTTCGGAAAAACCGTTTCGGACACGGCAATTATGCTGAATGCAATCAACGGGTTTGATACGCATGACGAAACAAGCGTAAAAACGGAGCAGGAAGATTTCACCGCTTTGATAGGAAAAAGCGTAAGAGGAAAACGCATAGGCATAATAAAAGAAATTTACGACTTCGAAGTGCAAGAAGAAATAAAGGAAAGTATGGACGGAGCAATAAAATTGCTTGAAGAAGGGGGTGCGCAAATCGAGCGGGTAAGCCTTCCGCACATGAAATACGCACTGCCGGCTTATTACATCATAGCACCCGCCGAAGCATCTGCAAACCTTTCCCGTTTTGACGGAGTGCGTTACGGCATGTTAAAAGAAGGCAAGAACCTCAGGGAAACTTATGAAAAAACGCGTACAGAAGGTTTCGGCACCGAAGTTAAAAGAAGAATCCTCATCGGCACGTTCACGCTTTCCGCAGGCTACTACGACGCATACTACCTTAAAGCATCAAAAGTAAGAAGGCTCATAGCAAACGACTTTGAAAACGCATTCGAAAAAACGGATGCGCTGATTCTTCCCACAACTGCGAGAACTGCATTCAAAATAGGAGAAATATCCTCACCTTTGGAAATGTATATGAACGATATATTTACAATCCCGATAAGCCTTGCGGGACTCCCGGCAATTTCGGTTCCTTACGGCACGGACAAAAAGGGGCTTCCCATAGGGATTCAGCTCGTTGGCAAATGGTTCAAAGAAAGCGAATTACTGCAAATTGCCAGTGTGCTTGAGAACGGAGGTAAAAATGAGTAAATACAAACCTACGATAGGACTCGAAATACACGTTCAGCTCGCAACAAAAACAAAAATTTTCTGCAGCTGCTCGACCGAATTCGGAGCGGAGCCGAACACAAACGTATGCCCCATATGCCTCGGTATGCCCGGCACTCTTCCCGTGCTGAACGAAAAAGTCGTTGAATACGGGGTAAAATTGGGGCTTGCACTGAACATGACGATAAACAAAACTTCCACATTTTACAGAAAAAACTACTTTTACCCGGATTTGCCCAAAGGCTATCAGATTACGCAGTATGCAATTCCAATCGCATCGAACGGCTTTCTCGAGGTAGAGACCAAAAACGGTAAGAAAAAAATAAGAATTTTAAGAGGACATATTGAGGAGGATTCGGGAAAATCCATACACACGGGCGATATAACGGAATCGGAATATTCATACATCGATTTTAACAGATCCGGCGTTCCGCTGATGGAAATCGTTACGCTGCCCGACATAGAAACTCCGGAAGAAGCATACGAATTCCTCGTTCTTTTGAGAAAAACGGTGCGTTATTTGGGTGTTTCAAGCGGAGACATGGAAAAAGGCGCTTTGAGGTGCGACGTGAACGTTTCCGTTTCAAAAGGCAACAAATTGGGCACAAAGGTGGAAATTAAAAATTTGAATTCTTTCAGAAGCGTAAGAAGGGCGCTTGAATTCGAAATCAAAAGGCAGATAGAGACGCTCGAAAACGGCGGAACAATCGTGCAGGAGACACGGCACCTCGACGAGAAAAGCGGAGAGACGAAACCAATGAGAACAAAAGAAGAGCTGAACGATTACAGATATTTTCCAGAGCCGGATCTACCGCCTCTCGTGCTTACGGACGAATATATAGAAAATATCAAAAAAACGCTTCCGGAACTACCGAGCGAAAAGGAAGAGCGATTCGTAAAAGAATTCTCGATAAGCAAAGAATACGCCCATGAAATCGTTTCGTCAAAAAAGGTTGCGGATTATTTCGAAAGGGCGGCAAAGTTAACGAAAAAACCGAAAGAAGTTGCAAATTACCTGATGGTAAATATCATGAGTTACCTCAACGAAAATCATTTGGAAATCGATGAAATTCCGTTTAAAGCGGAACAGTTCAAAGAACTTTTGGAACTTATAGAAAGCGGAACGATATCAAAAAACATCGCAAAACAGGTAATAGACGATGCGTTGAGAAGCGGGAAATCCCCAAAAGCAATAGTGGAAGAAAAAGGACTTGTCCAAATTACCGACGAAGGAGCCATAACAAGTATTATAGAGGAAGTTATTAAGGAAAACCCGAAACCCGTTTCACAGTATTTGAGCGGAAAAACGCAAGTAATGGGATTCCTCATCGGGCAGGTAATGAAAAAAACGAAAGGAAAGGCAAACCCGAAAACGGTTTCAAAAAAACTTATCGAAAAGTTAAAAAGCCTTAAATGAAAAAAATTGTTTCCGCACTGCTTATTTTGCTGATTTTAAGCATGCAAGCAGGTTTTGTAAAAGCGTCCCCTTCCGAAAAAATGAAGGGGATTTGCATACACGGTGAAGAAATCGAAGAGGAAGGCGCAGAAAGCGTTCTGAAAAAAATAAAAACCGCAGGATACAACTCCGTATTCCTTTTGATAAAAAATCCCCAGGGAGAAGTTTATTACAAAAGCAATTTTTTTCCTGTGAAATATCCCGTGCTCGGGGAAGTAATCGATGCGGCAAAAAAGGAAAATATAAAAGTTTACGTTTACTTTCCCGTATTTATGGACAAATTTTACGGGGAAAAGCATCCCGATGCGCTAATGGAGCGCGCAGATGGCAAAAAAAACAGCTACTACATATCGCTTACCAACGAAAAGTATTTCGGATATATAAAAAGGCTTCTATCGGAACTTGCACTGTTCGATATAAACGGCATTGCACTTGACTACATTCGTTTTCCAAACGGAAGCTACGATTTTTCAAGCGGTTTTGAAAGTATTGCAAAGCAGAACGGCATAAACTTCAATCACGTAAAGAGTGTCGCTTACAAAACATTTATATATCCTGCCGACTGGAAAACGATGTTTTATCTCTACGGCAAAGATAACGACGTTACAAAATGGGTCAACTTGCGAATGAAAATCGTGCAAAACGAAGCGTATCTGCTGAAAAATTACATAAAGGCACTGAACCCTTCCCTTAAAGTAGGCGCATTCACTGTGGCAAGGGGATTTAAATACAAAATCGGCGAAACGGACAATATAAAAGAAACGTATCAGTACGAAATCGTGAATTTCGCTCAAGGATACGATAACCTTACAAAACTTGACTTTATCGTGCCGATGGTATATCTGAAAAGTTTGAAAGAAACGCCGGAATACGCAATAAGCGTAAACAAAAAACTAAAAGAAAACGGCAAAATGAATGTGTATACCGGAGTAAACCCTTACGGAATAAGCGAAAGCGATACGGAAAAGGAGTTATTCTACGCATTCTCAACAGGGGACGGGGTAGTGCTTTTCAGATACCCGATATTCGGAATGGGAAAAGCGGAGTGCGGTAAAATAATCCCCGGGGAGAAAGCAAACGTAAAAATATCCTGCCAGGACGGTAAAGAGAAAACGATTGTTAAATATATAAACCGTGAAAGTTTTATCCCGTCATTCGGGGATTGTATATTCGTATCGCCGTTTTACCAATACAAGGCGCTTTACTTTTTTATAGGCAAAAAAAGTATTTTGAAAGATGCGCCGCCATTTTACAAAAACAAAATCTTTTTCATGGATACGGCCCCGTTTATAAAAGATAACAGGACGTTTGTGCCAATAAGATTTGTTTCCGAAAATTTAGGCGCCCTTGTGGAATGGGACGGAGAAAAAAGGGAAGTTACGATAATTCAAAACGATTTAACAATCGTAATGAAAATCGGAAGCAAAAAGATATCGGTAAACGGAAAAACCGCTTTCATGGATACTGCACCGTTCATAAAGGATAACAGGACGTTTGTGCCAATAAGATTTGTTTCCGAAAATTTAGGCGCCCTTGTGGAATGGGACGGAGAAAAAAGGGAAGTTACGATAGAGCAGTTCGTTAGAATCGACTGAACAATTAACGCAAGATCCCGAAAAGAAGAAGAGTTTTAACGGAAAGGTAAGCAAATAGCGCAAAGAAAATAACGCCTGTCCAGAGTTTAATGGAAGCAAGGTGATTTGTAAACCATTCGGTAACTTTTTGAGACGTTGCGCCTTTATGAACGAAAAGCACTATTGCAAGCAGCGGGAGGACGAACATAATGTTGTAAAGCACAAGATAAAACGCAGCCTTTGCTTTTAGCGACGGTATGCTGTATATGTAAACGATTGTGGGAAGGTACGTTTGCCCCGTGCATGAGAAAGAAACAATGGAAACCGGAAAAGCGACAAGGAGCGAAAATATTGCAGTCCCCTGAACGCGAGGGTTCCTCAGCAGAGAGTGTATCGTACGCTTCTCGGTTTTGGAAAGTTGAAGAACCATTTTGCTTGCCTCGCCTCTGCGCGCTTTGAAATAGTCCGACATTGTAAGCACGGCAAAAACAAACGTCGCTATTGCGGTTGCAAAATAAACCCACTTTGCAATATCATCGAAATATTTCCATTTGGAAATTACGTTAAACAGTCCGACACCGAGCAGAAAATAGGAAAGCCCGAACCCTGTAATAAACGATAGGCCGACAAGCAGGATATCCTTTTTGCTTTTGCCCCTGAGAAGAAGAAAAGATATGAAAAATATCAGCACGGTAAAAGCGCACGGATTGTACCCGTCGATGAGCCCCGCACCGAGCACGGTAAGCACACCGAATTTCTTGAACGTGTTTACGAGATTGCTCTTTCCGCTTCCGTTTTCTTCATTTAACGCTTTCTTTAGAAAAGTGGTTTCGCTGTCATCGTAATGCTTTATCACATTCTCAAGCTTTTTTGTGATTTCTTCCCTTACAAAATACTCTTTGCCTATAAAAACGGCGGGGGCGGTATTCGTTTTATTTACAGGCACATTGTAAACTTTGTCAAAATGCGCAAGCAGTTCTCTGTTTTTAGGATCGGAGAGCGAAAACTCTTTTATTTCGATATACGGATAGATTTCTTTTAAAGAGTTCAAATAGCTCCGTGTAATTTCACACTCCTCGCATCCCGGAGTAGAAAAAAACACAACAGGGATTTTCTCCCTCCCCACGGCATGGTGAGGAAGGAGAAAAAAGGAAAACAAAATCAAAAGAATAAGGCTTAAGGCGTAATAGATACGGTTCTGTTTTTTCCGTTCCACTTTACTTTAAACCCTAATGCTTCCACAACAAAACGAAGAGGGACAAATGTCCTGTTTCCTTTGATAATTGCAGGTTGGTCAAGTTTAAAAGCTTTGCCGTTAACGTATGCAACGTCTTTCCCTATCGTTATTTTTATCGTTTTACTATTTGCAATAATCGTAACGGTTCGTGTTGCGGCATCCCACTGCACCGTCCCGCCGAGGAATTCCACAACAAAACGCAACGGAACAAGCGTCCTGTTGGAGCGGGCATCTATGAACGGCGCAACGTCCATGTTTTTCTTTTTTCCGTTTACAAGAGCCGATTTGCTGTTTATCTTAAGCAGAACAGTAGGAAGGTTCGGCTTGTAGATAACTGTAATCACTTTTGAAACGCTTTTTTGGGATAGCGGGTATATCGCTTTTATTCTTATCGCTATAAGGTTTCCTTTGGTTTGAGGAATGAACGCGTATTCGAAACTTCCGTCAGAAGAAACGTTTATCTTTGTTCCGTTTACAAAAACGTCGGAATTTTTCGGAGATACGCTGCCCTTCACGTCGATCGTTTTCGTTGTGATTTGCTCCCAATCCGTAGGAGAGGAGAGGTTAAGTGCGGGCACTGTCGTATCAAATATAACGGTTAACGTTTTAACGGTAGTATTTCCTGCAAGATCCGTGAATGTAATCGCAACAATGTTCTTTCCAGCAGAAAGCCGAACGGTATCGGAGAACGAAAGGTCTTTTTTCAGAAGAACGAGTTTTTTGTTTATTATAAGTTCGCCTTTTTCGCTTACTTTACCCGCAATATGAACCGCCTGCTCTCCCGTGTAAAACGGATCTTCACTCGGAAAGTCAACGGTAATTACGGGCGGGACGCTATCCACCTTGAAAGAAACTTCATGCACTTTTTCCTTCAGATCGCCTGCACTGCTGTAGTAGTAAAGCGTATGCAAACCGTTCGGAACGGTGAAAGGCGCACTGTATTTTTTGAAATCGCCTTTATCAATCTTATAAAACGTTTCCGTCTGCTTGCCCGTGTTTGTTTCCGCTTTTAACGTAACAAGCGGGGGTGTTTTGAAAAATCCGTTTGTTCCGTCCGGTGAAGCGGGTTTTGTGGAAATGAATGTGGAAACGGTGTATTGCGCTTTGATTGTAAAATCGGCCTCTATCTTTTCAGGCTCGTTATCCGTCCAGATGAAAATTTCTTTTTTGCCACCGCTCTTCGGGTTTGATATACCGAACTCGCCTTTTATTTCAAGGATGCAGTCCCTATTTTTATTTATCGAGTGAGAAAGCGTAATTATGAGGGTATTTCCGCTGAGTTCCAATTTTTCAGGCTTTTTTCCGTTAACAAGAACGGCATCTTTGTTCAGTGACTTCGGAAAATCGGTACCGCTTGGAAACTCAACATATATGTTCTGTCCGTTGAACAAATTTCCTTTCTCTCCGGTTGTGAAACGAATCGTATAAGAAGCGGCAAGGCCTGCGGTATTCGGGCTTACCGAAACGGAAACGTTTTTCAAATGCGTTGATGTAATTTCATAGAAGTTCGATTTTACTTTGCCTTCACGCGTAGTCCACAGAGTAAGTTGGTATTTACCGGGCTTCGACGGATTCCAGATGTTTGAGTAGGGCTTTATCACCACGTTAACCGTTTCGCCTTTTTTTATCGTAATTCCCCCCGGAATCCGAAGATACATCGTGTTGGGAATATCGGTAACCTTTCCGGCACACGCCGGATATCTTCCGTTTATCGTAAAATAGTTAGGATGCCAGTTGTGAGGGCAGGAGCATGGAAGTTTCGTTCCAGCAGGGAATTGAATAATAATATCGTCTTTTCCGCCCAACAAATCGGCCCCGGTTACAAAGCTTATATCGTATTCTGCATTCGATTCTCTGAAACTGGGTTTTACGCTTACGGTGAGGTTATCTATCGCATTCGCCCTGTTTGGGACAAGCACGATAAGCAAAGACAAACAAAGCGTTAAAACCAATAATTTTTTCATTTTATTTCCCCCCTAAAAATTGTTTTATATTATCAAGCGTATCTTTTGTCGGCTCGCCCGGCCCCCTGTAGAAGAGGGAAAGATTCTTATCGATAAGTCCGATATAAGGAGATGTATTCATTTTAACTTTTTTGGCAACCGTGCGGTCGGGATCGCTAACTACAATCGTGTCTTTCGGAAGGAATCTGGTGATGTTCTTTGCATCGTCTTTGTTAGAGCTGAAAGAGAAGAGGATAAATTGAACGCCATTAGTCCCGTATTTTTTAAATTCGTAGGAGAGTCTTTCAATGTTTGAAACGCATCCACCGCAGTTCGGATTTCCTCCGATCAAAATAATCTTTTTGTTCTTAAAATCGATGAGCTTGTGCTTTATACCGTTAATATCGGTAAAGCTGATATCCGGTACCTTCGTCCCGCGCTCTGCGAATATAAATCCGCCCTTTGCAATTTTGTCATACGCATTTGCACCGTATTTTTCGATATAAAGAAGGCTCATTGCTTCCCTCACCTTATTTTTAATAACAAGCGCCGTATTGCTGTCGTCAGTATAGATACCGTCAAAACGGTTTATAAGGGCTATTGCCTTTTTGCCCTTAAACGCATTAAAGAACTTGTCAAAATTCACTTTTCCGCCGATATCGAAATAAGTCGGCTTGAACGGAACAAGCCCCTTAACGTTCAGATCGTTATCAACGATGAGAAGCATAAACGCCTCGCTCGGAATTTTCTTTGATTTGGTAGCGGAAGGGTTATCAATAAATACGATCACTTCGGTCCCTACTTTCTTTCCGTCTTTTTCGAGATCTTCCGCAGCAAAATTATCCGCAACTCTCAGCGGATTTGAAAGTGCACGCGGATTTGCAATTGTCGGCTCAAACCCGAGCACTTCTTTTCTTGCCTGCTCTTTTGTCATCGTTTTCGTATACTTTGAAACCCTCGCATTGTTTACGGCATAAAGAGTTACGGCAAAAACAATCCCTATGACAACCGCAATTATTACAATCAAAGCTGACTTATTCAAACCCGTTTTGGCAGTTTTTTTCCTTTTAACCGTTTTTGTTTTTTCGGTTTTCTTTTTTAACTTTTTTCTCTGCTCTCTTGCCCTGCTCATACACACCTCCAAATGTGAAAAATTTCATTAATAGGTCTAAAAAATTATATCATGAAATATCGAAAATCAAAAATAAAATTACATCTTATATCCGAATTTCCTGAGAAGTTCTTTTCTCTTTTTGATATCTTCTTCGGTTTCTATGCCTTTGGGCTTAATTCCGTCAATTACGCCGAGAATTCCCCTTCCCTGCTCCGTTTCGGCAATGATAATCTGTATGGGGTTCGCACTTGCCGTATATATGCTGCACACTTCCTGAACATTTTTGATTGCATTCAAAACATTTATAGGATAAGCGTCCCTCAGAAATACAATGAACGAATGCCCGGCCCCGATTTCGTAGGCATTTTCGCGTGCAAGCCTGACGAGTTCTTCGTCATTTCCGGCCCATCTTATCAATGCGTCCCCCGATGCTTCTACAAACCCGATACCGAATTTTATTGAGGGAGAAGACGTGATAAGCACTTCGTAGAGATCTTCAACCGTTTTGATAAAATGAGTTTGCCCGATAATTACATTGAGCCCTTCCGGTTTTTTTACTTTTACGATTTTAATTTCCAATGCCATACCCGTTACCTCCAATCTTAAACTTTATTATAATAAACGCTTGCAAAAATCAAAATCAATCTTTGGGACGCGTGCCTTTCTTGCCCTCCACCGCATTGTTGTAAAAACGCTCGGTGGGATAAGCAAGATCAATATTATCATATTTTGCAAACTCAGTGAGGATATCCTCCCATATCTTTTCCGCAGTCCCGCGCCTTCTCCTCACTCTGCACAAATAGCGAATGGTAAGCATCACGCCGCTATCTTCAACTGACGTGTAAACCCGCGGCGTCGTGTTCTTGTACAGAATTGCATATTTCCTGCTTGCATTTTCTATTGCTTTTTTCGCAATCTCGCTCTGGGATTCCGCATGTTTGTTTACGATATCTTTAAGAATTTCTTTCGCTTTTCTCCAATCGCTTTCGAACGTAACAAGCACTCCTATTTCGTTCCATATGTATGGAAAGCCCTTTGTATAGTTAATTACTGATGTCGTAAGCGTCAGTTCGTTAGGAACGTGAATGATGCGCCCGGTACTCTGATCCGCATCGACCCAATTGCCCACTTCAATCATTAAGAATTGGAAAATGCCGATATCGATTACGTCCCCTATATGCCCCTGTACTTCAATTCTATCCCCTATTTTGAACGGGCGCTGCGTCATGATAAATACCCATGCGGCAAGGTTCAAAATCGGATCTTTGAGCGCTATGGAAACGCCTGCGGAAAGCAAGCCGAAATACGTGGCAAAGGATTTCATACCGTTCATCCAGATAATGCCGATAATAAGTACATCAAGCGCGATTGCGGTATAGCTCAGTGCCTTCCGCCATCCGTAGCGCACCTGCACATCCGATATGCGGTGGTTTACAATTTTTACAAAAATCTTCTTTAAAAACCAGTTCAGTACGATAATTGCAATCGAAAACGCCAATTTTAACTGAACCGTTCTTCCTAAAATTTGGGAAATGTTTTTCATAATTTCACTTTCCTATGCAAAAACGTGAAAAAATCGTGTTTAAAATCTCGGAAGGCGCCTCTTCCCCACTGATAAGCCCTATGGAAAATATCGCATCCTTCAGTTCTTCGACAATAAGCTCGTCCATTCCTCTGCCAATCATCCGCTTTGCCCTTTCGATATGTTTCAGTGCATCTTCAAGGCTCTGTTTCTCCCTCTCCGTTGTGATCAGTGCCGACTCTTCCCCAATCGGCGCAATGCGCTTAAGCATCGTTTGCTCGAGCTTTTCAATCCCCGCTTTTTTCAGAGCGGAAATCTGCACGATTTCTTCGTTTTTAAAGAGTCCCTTAAGAGTCGGAATGTCAATTTTAGGCGGAAGATCCGTTTTGTTCAGAACGATAATTCTATCTTTTCCCTCTGTTAGCTTCTCAAGCATCCTGTCTTCGTCCGTTATTTCGTCGCTTGCATCAAAAAGGAAAAGCACGATATCGCTTTCCTTTATCGCCTTTAGTGTCCGCTCCTTCCCGATCTTTTCGATTTTATCGCTCGTTTCCCTGACACCTGCCGTATCGACAAGGCGCACGGGCACACCGAAAAAATCAATCGTTTCTTCTATGGTATCTCGGGTTGTGCCTGGAATATCGCTGACAATCGCCCTGTCAAACTTCAGTAACGCATTGAGCAGAGTCGATTTTCCGACATTCGGTTTCCCCGTGATTGCAACTTTCACTCCGCTTTCTATGCGCTTACCG
>JALSNB010000180.1 GCA_026987225.1 Caldisericaceae bacterium | reverse complement strand
TAAAAGAAAATGTCCGATATGCGCGGGTTTGAAAGACGTGTCATAAATCCGCCGGTAATAACGAGATAAAAAACAATTGCAATGTAATTTGTCAAAAGCAATGCGTAGAACGGCATTTCTTTGCGGCTTTCAACGATCTTTGCAACCTGAAACGACGCAATGAGAAGCGGTATGAAGTTTATGTTAAACAAAGCCCGGACGTAGAGCCACGCCGTATCATTGGAAAGTGCGTTCGAAAATGGCATTCCTCCGATGCTCATCCACCTCAGGGCATATGCTACCGTGAGAAGGAGGAGCAGCACGGAAAACGGAACAAACAGTTTTTCCCTGAGCTTTTTTGTCTCAACGAAAAACACGAAAATCAGCGCAATGAGCCTTATGATGTATGCGGAAAAAACGGAAAGCACTTTCGCCTGCTGCGGGGAAGATGCGGCAACATGCCCGAAAACGTTAAACCCTCCCAGCATCATGAGAAGCGCACCGCCTAAAACCTCTATCAAAAAACGTTTATCGAAAAGCCTTACTCTCAGTTCGTTCATAAAATCCTCCAAATTGTTCAAGTATATTTCATTATATTACAACACCTGTTTTAAAAAAGCGGACTCCGAATCGTAAAAGGCAGCAAATTGCGTACTGACTTTTAAAGTATCCCGTGTGCGTTCGTAGGTGCGAAGCGTATATTGCATGGCGATCGGCAAATTTAAACGGTAATAAAATTTGTCGGTAACTTTAAGCGTTTATTAAATAATGATAAACCGTCAATATTTGTTTTTACTAAAAAGATCGCTGCTTTTATACGATATCGTAAATGAAGAAACAAACAATAGAATAAGAATTACATCCGCAAATAACAATGATTCGTATATTCCGATACTTTTGATAACGAAACTTACGACAAATATCATTATAGTTAAGAATAATCTCTGAAGCAAAGATTCCGCCGAAAGAATCGTTGCCCTGAAATTGTCCGTTGCCATCTTTTGAATCGCCGAAAAAATCACGGGATAGGAAAATCCTATGAAAAACTGATTGAGCAGAAGAAAGATAATTCCGAACTTGTTTCTCACAAAATACAGGGATAGGGGTATAAAAGCTCCCGCAACGCCCAGCGCCGCAACTTGCAAAAAATTGCTTGCTTTCGTAAAGCGGATTCTGCCGGATACAAACGCCCCAATGGCGGAAAGTATAAAAGAAAACGCATAAATAACACCGAAAAATTTCTCAGGCATTTTTATGCCTTGCAAATACGGCTGAACAAGCCAATACGTTAAAGAGAAAAATACTCCTACGGACGCGGTGAGCAAAACGACTGACAGTAATTCCTTATCTTTTAACAATTTTCCGAACTCGATCAAATTTAACTTTCCGTACCTATTTTCATGGGGTTTTCGTATGTCAGGTATAAGCATTGCAAAAAAGAAGCTGACTCCGAATAAAAGGGCGGACACAACAAAAGGAAAGATTTTATCAATACCGAACAAAAAACTCCCGGCAAGGCTACTTATGCACAGCGCAACGTAACGAGCCGCCACCGATAAGCCTTCAAGCCTCTTGTAAACATTTACCGAAGAGGACGATATGCCGAATAAAAAAGCGGAATCCGCTCCGGAGCGCAAACTCACGGAGATAGCGATCAATATTTCGCCGATCAGTAAAACGAAATACGTATTACCAAATCCTACCGCAAGAGATCCGGAAACAGCAAATAATATTCCGATTAGCAATGTATTCTTCGTACCGAATGCATCGGCAATCACACCGGTTGGTACCTCGAAAATCATTACGGCCAAACTGTACGCTCCTATAATCGAAAGTGCGCTTGCACTGTTATGCAGTTTAAATTTTAAAAATACTACTATTATCGGAACAAAAAGAGCACTGTTCGAAAAGAACCTGTAAATAATAAAAAACATACCGTCTTTATTTTTCATCTTTACATTATACGGTTAATTGCGTTTAAAGGAAATAAAGATCTGTTACTCCCCAAAGGGATGGGTTCTCCCCATAATTGCAATATCAACTCTCTTGCATCAAACATCTGCTTTAGTATCTTTATTTTATTCTTATAGTAGTATAACTCGAATTGTTCCGTATTATACGGTGTTAAAACCGAGACTAACGGTTTCGCAAGAGGTTTGAATCTTACAAAATTATCGTATGTGGATTCAAAATCATCGATTCCCGTGATATAACAATAAAACACATCGTTTTTTCCGAATATCTCATCTGCTCCGTACAATATATCTGCTATTTCATTAAGTGTTCTTTTTCCTTTTACCGGCATTAATTCAAGCCTTCTTGTAAAGTGCTCGACTGTGTAAACAAACGTGACTTTCAGTCCGGTGTTTTTTAATTTTAGCATATCTTCCTTACTTTCTATTTGATGGCCTGCGTAATATATTGTCCCTATAAATCCGTTGTTTTTCATCAGCATAATTAGTTCAAATATGTATGCCGATACATCGAAACTCGGAGGAAAATCTCCGGTAATAAATGCCAATTCCTCTAAAAAAGAAAATGTTTTTGCGATTGGATTTATTATGGATATATCATGCATTAAATGATCGAATAGTTCTTTCGGTGGTACCAACCTTTGAGGGATTTCCCTAATAGCTTTCTTTGATTTCAACATTTTTATCCAAAATATTCCCGTTATTTTTCAGTTTCGCATAG
>JALSNB010000179.1 GCA_026987225.1 Caldisericaceae bacterium | reverse complement strand
CAAACGAAACACCACCGTCTTTCGAAAGATAAATACCACCACCGGTCGTGCCGACAACAAGAGTATGATCCTCATCGAACGTTCTTGAAACCGAAATATCGGCAACCGAATATCTCGGTATGGAATTCGCTCCGACAGGAGACCATGTTTTGCCGTCATTCACCGTTTCGTAAACATTACCACCGTTCGTACCGATAAAAACGTCTCCCTTTACTCCAGATATCGCCGTAATGTTCATGTCGAAAGGCAAAATACCTTTATTGGACTGCGTGAATGTTTTGCCGTTATCCGTAGAGACAAATACGCCTTTATCTCCACTACCCACATAAATAACACTACCGTCACCAAAAATCACATTTATAAATTTGGAGTCTATGTCTACATTGGTAAATGTATTGCCGGAATCGTCGGTTTCAAAAAGCCCTTCCCCGTATGTACCGACAAAATAACGGGAAGAATTGCCGTAAACGGAAGTAATTTCGGAATCTTCAGGGAAGTTTTTCACAAAAGTAAATGTTTTGCCCTTATCGCCGGACACAAAAAGGCCGTTCCACTTGGTGCCAACAAACACAGTGCCGTCCTTTGCATAATCCGTAGAGAAATTAACGGTAAGTACGTCAGCGGATGTTATGCCGTAACTGCTTTTGCCAAATGTATCGCTCCCGCTTACCGTAAAAATACCGTTTCCGATCGTTCCGACCAAAAGTGTATCTTTCATACCCAATGCAATGCAGTCAGGAATAATACCGTTCTTCTTTGCAATATTCGTCCATCCGCGGCCGTTATTATTTGTTAGAATACCGTTTTCTACGGTCGCAACAATCAAACTTCCCCCGTCTTTAATCAACTCGTCGTTAATTTTGTATCCTTTCAATTCGTGATCAAAGTCGCCTTTATTACCTATAAAAACTCCGTCTGAAAATGTCGCAATACAGAGCATATTTGCCGGGCTAAAGATTATCTTTGAAACAGGACTGTCCGTAAGGTTTTTTGCTATGACTTCCTTATTTTGCCCGTTCAGATCCACTTTATAAACAGTTCCGTTTTCACATCCGACATATATGCTATTACCTTTTACCAACATAGAAGTGGCAAGCGGATTGTCAAAACGTGCAATGGTTTTCCAGAAACCTGCATCCTCCGAATACTCCATAAGTAATCCGTTGAAAGAGAGAGCATACAACTTACCACTTTCACTTTCACCCAAACCGATAATAAAACTCGACTCAAGCCCCATGTTTAGAAATTGCCAGTGCTTGCCTGAGTCAATACTCATAAATACACCGCTATCCTTTGTTCCGATAATAACGGCTCCCTTCTTGAAATAACGAGAAACAAAAAGAGTTGTTGCACCTTCCGCAAACGTAAACGGAAGTTTTTCCCATTTGGTATAATTCGCGCTCTTAAAAATGCCACTGTCAGTAGAAACGTATGCAGTTCCCTCGTCAGACACGTAAATGGATGTCACCCGTCCACCGTTAATAGAAGCGGGATTACGCCAATTTACGTCATCCGAATCGGCAGATGCAGAAAAGATTGGCGCCAAAACAAGCGTAAGAACAACGAGAACAACAATAATTCGTTTTACCATAAATTCACCTCCTATCCTTTCCTAAATTAATTTCCCCGGTAAAAACAAAATTTGCTTTTCCGGACAAAAAAACATCGTCATTTTTAAATTCAACATTTAAATTTCCACCCTTCATTCTTACGATGATTGAATTCTCATGCAAAAATTTCTTAGAAATAAATGCGGAAGAAACGGCACCGGTTCCGCAGGCAAACGTTTCCGCCCATACACCTCTCTCGAACGTTCTTACCCTTATTGAGTTTTCTTCCAATTCCACATAATCCACATTGATGCCTTTGGGGAAAATATTAAAATTTCTTGCAATCGCTATGGACTTGTTAATATCCACTTCTCCAAGGTTTTTTACAATTGTAACGGCATGGGGTTCCCCGGGAGAAACAATGTAAAAATGCATGCCGAGCATGTCTATTTCTTCTTCTATTTTATCGGACGGAGGAGAAATAAAATTGCCTATCTTTTGCATTTTACCCATGTTTACTGTGTATAAACCGTTATTATAAACTACCGTTTTTATACCCGAAAGTGTTTCGATCTTAACAACATTTTTATTTTTATTTTCTTTGTATCTAATGTAAGCAGCTACACACCTTACACCGTTTCCGCACATGGAAGCCTCGGTACCGTCCGGTTCACAAATATGCATCTTTATATCAGCCTTTTCGGAACCTTCTAAATACAAAAGATCGTCAGCCCCAACAGAAAACCTTCTTTTGCAAACCATTTTTGCCACACCGAGAGGATCGGTTAAAGGCTCCTCTCTTCCGTCAACAATAATAAAATCGTTTCCCGCACCTTGATATTTTTCAAATTTCATTTTTAGTTTTTCTTTGAACTCTGCCACCTAAAAGTTGCAATTTTTTCTCGATATGCTCGTATCCTCTATCCACATGAAAAACATTGAGAAGTTTCGTAGTTCCGGATGCTGCAAGACCTGCAGTTATAAGTGCCGCACCACCCCTCAAATCTCCTGCTTCGACAGTAGCACCTTGAAGTTTTTCAACGCCTTTTATAAAAGCCATATTATTCTCTATCTTAATATCCGCACCCATTTTTCTCAGTTCTTTTGCCGCCTTAAATCTATTTTCAAAAATCGTTTCAGTAATTACACTACTTCCTTTGGAAATAGAAAGAAGTGCCATCATTTGAGGTTGAGCATCCGTCGGAAAACCGGGATAAGGTAAAGTTTTTATGTCAACGGCATTTAACCTGTCATTTGCAGAGATATGAACCGTGCTTCCGTTATCCTTAACATCAACGATTGCACCGGCTTCCTTAAGTTTCATCACGACAGGCTCAAAATCCCGAACGTTTACACCGTTCACCGCAAGGTCGCCTCCGGTAATCGCACCCATAATGAGATATGTTGAGGCTTCTATTCTGTCAGGCATTATTTCAAAATCAACGGGAGACAATTCTTTTACGCCTTTGATTCTGATAATTCCCGAACCGTTCATTTTTATGTTAGCTCCGGCCTTGTTTAAAAAATCTATCAGATTTCGTATCTCCGGCTCTCTTGCCCCGTTTTCTATTACTGTGTCTCCCTTTGCAAAAACAGATGCAATAATGAGGTTCTCGGTTGCCCCTACACTCGGAAAATCGAGATATACGGAATTTCCCTTAAGTTTATCAGCCGAACCGTTCAAATACCCTTCACTCCAATCTACATTCGCACCCAACTGCCTGAGGCCTTTGATATGCAGATCAATCGGGCGGCTTCCAATATTACAACCGCCAAGAGAGGGAAGAAATGCTTTTCCGTTACGAGCGATAAGTGCTCCGAAAAGGGTTTGTGTTCCCCTTAAACTGTGAGTTTCACTCTGTTTAATTTTAGAAGAGATATCTCCCCTTGTATCGAGGATCACTCCGGAATCGGTTCTTTCAACATAAACACCTATCTCTTTTAAAATTTCCAGAAAATGTTGCACGTCTAAAATCTGCGGAACGTTCTTTATATGCATTTTACCTTTCATTAAAAGAGCGGCTGATAAAATCGGAAATGCCGCATTTTTCGCTCCGGAAATATTGACACTACCTCTTAAGGGTTTACCGCCTTCAATCTCTAAGTATTCCATTTTTTTCTCCTTTCGAAAGAAAGTTTTCTACAAGATCAGCAATTCTTTTTCCTGCTTTACCGTCACCAAAAGGATTTTCGGTGAGCGACATCTTGCTATAAAAATTTTCGTCATCTATAAGTTTTATTACGTATTTTTTAATCTCTTCCTTATCCGTGCCGACAACTTTTACGACTCCCGCTTCTACTGCTTCCGGCCTTTCGGTAACCGTTCTTAACAGTAAAACAGGCTTACTCAGTGAAGGTGCTTCTTCCTGAATACCGCCGGAATCAGTCAGAATGAAACGGCTTTTATTTAAAAGAGCAAGGAAGTCATCGTATTTCATAGGTTCCATTAGAGTAACGTTTTTATTTTTACCGAGAATTTTCTTAACGGTTTCTCTGACTAACGGGTTTTTATGAACCGAAAACACAAATTGAATTTTATCCGAATAACGTTTACTTACCTCATCTATTGCCTTGCATATATTTTCCATCGGTTTTCCCCAGTTTTCACGCCTGTGCGCCGTTACAAGGACAAAAGGCACGCCTTCTTTCAGAAATTGGAATTTTGTATCTTTTTTTCTTGCTACGATTTCTTTTACCGCATCTACCACAGTATTGCCGGTAACAAAAATATTTGTTTTATCAACCCCTTCGGATAAGAGATTTTGCATTGCACTATTTGTCGGTGCAAAATGAAGATCTGATAGTGCATCGGTAAGCTTCCTGTTCATTTCTTCCGGATAAGGGAAAAATTTATTAAAAGTCCTTAAACCGGCCTCAACATGGCCAATAGGGATTTTTTCATAAAAAGCAGCAAGTGCGGAAGAAAATGTCGTCGTGGTATCACCATGGACAAGCACCAAATCGGGCCTGTCTTCATTAAAGATTTCCTTCAAACCGTTAAGCACCTTTACCGTAATTTTGGTAAGAGTTTGCCTGTCTTCCATCACGTGAAGGTTGTAATCAACGTTTATATCGAACAGGTCTATCACCTGCTTAAGCATTTCCTGGTGCTGACTCGTAATAATTACCCTTGTTTCCAAAGTTCTTTTTTCTTTAAGAGCCTTATATACAGGATACATTTTTATCCCTTCCGGACGCGTACCGAATATAAGAAACACTTTTTTGTTCATTTGACTCCTCCGAATGCTATGTAGAGTCCCACAGCTGAAAGCGTTATCGTAATAATGTAGTAGAATAGGGCAATTTTTCTCTGAGACCATCCTTTTTTAAGTAATCTGTAATGTATGTGGTCCGTGTCATAATGAAACGGAGAAATTTCTTTTTTTGCACGTCTTACAATCGACGTAAAAACCTCTGTTATAGGTATGCCAAGCGTAAGTATGGGAATCAGCATCGTAAGCAATGTTGCAGTTTTGTACGCACCCAAAACCGAAATCGTTGCAAGAATAAAACCTATAAGCTCCGCACCGGAATCTCCGAGAAAAATACGCGCCGGATGGAAATTATACAACAAAAACGCAATAAGGGCACCGCTAACGGCAAGTAACAACAGGGCAAACGCCAAATTCCCTTTGTAAATTGCAACAAAAGTAAGCGTAATCGAAGAAATTGCACCGATACCGGCAGCAAGCCCGTCCAATCCGTCAATAAAATTCAATGCATTCGTAATGCCGACAATCCAGATAAAGGTAAGAATCACACCCCACCATCCGAGATAAACAATACTATGATTAAAAGGATTCGTAACAAACGAGAACTTTACGCCTAAAAAAATTACAACGCCGGATGCAACAAATTGAATTGCAAATTTCTGCAATACACTAAGGTTATACTTGTCATCGAATGCCATTCCGAAAAATATAATTGTTGCGCCGATAAAAAGCCCTACCATAGGTTTGCTGAAACGATGAATAACAAGGAAAACAATTAAAAAAGAGGCGTATATCGCCATACCACCGGTTCGCGGCGTTGGCAATTTGTGTACTTTGGTTCTCTTATTATCTTTAGAGGGTTCGTCTATAATTCCAAAACGTTTTCCTACGCTTATTGCAAACGGTGTAAAAAAGGACGAAAGGAAGAATCCGAATAAAAAATACAACTCGAGACGAGTCGAATGGCGGATTATTTCATTAAAAATGTGTCTCATTTCGTACCAAAGAGCCTATCACCCGCATCACCGAGGCCCGGAACAATATAACCGTGTGAATTCAAATGATCGTCTATCGCAATTGTATAGATAGGAACATCCGGGAAAGTACTGCTTAGGGTTTCCAATCCTTCGGGTGCGGAAATCAAACACACAAAAGATATATTTTTAGCCCCTCTGTCTTTAATCACTTCTATTGCCTTTACTGCGGAACCTCCTGTTGCAAGCATAGGATCAACAATAAAAATTTTATACTCGTCGATATGATTTGGCAATTTGCAATAATATTCGACAGGCTTGAGAGTTTTGGGGTCTCTGTAAAGGCCGATATGTCCGACTTTTGCAGTGGGGATTAAGTCTATAATGCCTTCTGCCATCGTAATGCCCGCTCTCAAAATAGGAATAATCGCAATTTCATCTCTTAGGACTTTTCCTTTTGCGGCACCAATCGGTGTTTCTATATCGATTTCTTTGAGCTTCATATTTCTCGATATTTCGTAAACCATTAACGCAGAAACTTCCTTAACGAGTTCCCTGAATTCTTTTGTGGAAGTCGATTTTTCTCTCATTAAAGTAAGTTTGTGCTGTATCAACGGATGTTCTATTAAATGGACGTTTTTTCTCATATTTGCCTACCTTAAATAACTTATATTCGGATAAAGGGGAAATTGTTTTGTGAGTTCCTTTACACCTTCTTTAACTTTTTCAAGCTCTTCCTCGTTATCCTTATTGGAAATAGCCCTGTCTATCAATTCGGCAACGATTTCCATCTCTTTTTCTTTCATGCCACGAGTCGTAAGGGCGGGTGTACCAAGGCGAAGTCCGCTTGCTTTGGTAGGTGGCAACGGATCAAAAGGTATCGCTTCTTTATTCGTTGTTATTCCCACCGAATCAAGCAATTTTTCCGCTTTGCGGCCGGTAATATTTTTGGCGCGTAGGTCAATAATAAGCAGGTGATTGTCCGTTCCGCCAGCAATAAGCCTGTAGCCACGTTTTTCAAGGGCTGCAGCCAACGCCTTTGCATTTTTAACAACTTGTTTTTGATATTCGACAAAATCCGGCTCCATTGCAAGTTTCAGTGCAACGGCCTTTGCGGCAATAATATGTTCGAGAGGTCCTCCCTGGGTTCCCGGGAAAATCGCCTTGTTAATAATCTTTTTATACTTTTCTTTGAACAAAATCATACCGCCTCTCGGCCCTCTGAGCGTTTTATGCGTTGTAGTGGTGACAAAATCCGCAACCGGAACCGGAGAAGGATGAATTTTAGCCGCAACAAGCCCTGCAATGTGCGCAATATCCACCATAAGATAAGCACCTACTTCATCTGCAATTTCCCTGAATCGTTCAAAATCGATCACTCTCGGGTAAGCACTTGCACCCGCAACAATTACTTTCGGCTTATACTTTTTAGCAAGATCTTCGACCTGATTAAAGTCTATAAGTTCGCTTTTTTTATCCACTCCGTAATGAACGGCATTAAAATACGTACCGGATATATTTACCGGACTCCCGTGACTCAAATGTCCCCCTGCGTTAAGATCCATGCCCAAAAGCGTATCTCCAGGTTTCATCACGGCAAAATAAACACCGAAATTCGCTTGCGTACCGGAATGCGGCTGAACATTCGCACCCTCCGCACCAAATAATTTCTTAGCCCGCTCTATGGCAAGGCTCTCCACAATATCTATAAATTCACATCCTCCATAATACCTCTTACCCGGATATCCTTCGGCATATTTATTTGTGAGAACAGAACCCTGCGCTTCAAGAATCGGCTCTGTTACAAAGTTTTCGGAAGCAATAAGTTCCAGCCTGTTTCTCTGTCTGTTAAGCTCTTGTTCCATCGCGCCGGCAACTTCACTGTCAACTTCATATATTCTCATATTCAAATACCTCCTTCCTCAATATTTATACTCATTTTTCAATAAAAATCAACATCGTTTAATTCTAAAAAAACGCTTGAAATGGGGTTTAAGCTGCTCGTCCACTCCGAAAATGTTAATTATCAAATCGTCAGAAAACAAGTTTTCCCCGGTTTTTTCCGCAATAATTCGGCCGTTATCCAATAAGAATATCTTCTTGCCTACAAACTGAGCGGCATCAAGATTGTGCGTGGAAATCAGAACAACCCTATTTTCAGCAAGTTTCTTCAAAATCAGGGCAATTTCGGTTTGATAATACGGGTCAAGAAAGTTAAAAGGTTCGTCAATTAAAACTATTTTTGAATTCTGAGCGAATATCCTTGCAAGCAAAACACGTTTCTTTTCCCCGGTACTCAAACTGTTAAAATCTTTGCATAACAAGTTATCGAGATGCAGTATTTCGGCCACGCTTTTTACGTTACCGCCGTTTCCGTACGGATAAAAACCCCAACTGATTACTTCTCTGACTTTTAGCGAAATCATTGGAATTTCACTCTCAAGAAATGCAACATTTTTCGAAAGATCGTGCAGAGAAATGCTGCTTAGTTCCGTCCCGTTTATTTTTACGCTTCCCTTATGATAAGGCAGGTACTTAATCAAAATTTTCATAAGTGTCGTTTTACCGCTTCCGTTTCTCCCCAACAAAATGTAAACTCCGTAATCGGAGATAAAAAACGAGAGGTCTTTCAATACAAACGAATCTTTTAAGTATCCAAAATTCAGGTGTTTAATATTTAAATAATCCATTATCTCTCATTCTGAAAAACAGATAAATAAAAAACGGTGCTCCTATAAGTGAAGCGATGACATTAACCGGGATTTCCTGCGAGGGAAGTGCGCTGCGGGCGATAAAATCGAACAACGGCATAATAGTTGCACCGACAAGAGTGGAAATAACAGCAAGTTTTTTCCGCTCATCACCTACAAGGATTCTTCCTATATGCGGAACGAATAATCCTATAAAAATAATGCTTCCGGAAACAACCACCGAAACGGACGTGAGCAGTGCGGCAAAAACAAGCATCGTGCTTATGAACCACCGCAGATTAATGCCGAGAGAATGTGCCGTAATATCACTCGAAAGATATATATTCATCTCTTTGGAATGAAAAATGATATACAAAAAACCTATGATTAAAAACGGAAATGCGAATAGAAATTGAGAAATATCGGCATTACTGAATCCCCGTAAACTCCAAAAGGTGCTTTCCAGAAAAACTTCCCTTTTAAACATAGAAAGGAAATTATTAAATGCGGATAGCAAATAAGCGATTGCGATACCTAAAAGAACTATGGCGGCCCTGGAGCGCTCCGCATTTATACGCGTGGATATTTTTGCAAGCAAGACGGTTAAAACGAGTGAGAAAACAAAAGCAAGTAGAGATGCAAGAGATATACCGAAAAACGTGATTCCGGCGCCGAATACAATCGCAATGCTCACACCGAGTTGAGCGGCGGAAGATACACCCAAAAAATACGGATCGACAAGCGGATTCCTAAAAATTGTTTGCATTACAAGCCCGGAAAGAGCAAGCATTGCGCCGACAGCAGAAGACAGAAGAAAACGAGGGAGCCGAATGTCAAAAATTATTGAATGTATTCTGCCCCCTCTCTTCAACAAAGCGGACAAAAATTCATTAAACGGTATCTTAATCTGTCCGAAAAGAAGCGATACTACGGCAACAAGAACGAGCGAAAAAGAAATAACTAAAAGATAGAACTTAAATTTTTTATCCACCCGTATGTCCGTATAAGATATCGAACAAAATCTTTAAAGCTTCGATAATCCGTGGCCCGGGCCTTTCAAAAATATCAGGATTTTCAATAAAAATTTTGTTATTTTTTACCGCGCTGATTGTATTCCATCCGGGACGGCTTTTTACCTTGTTTATATTTCCTTTGTACAGCAAAATTATCACATCCGGATTTGCCTTTATTATTGCCTCGTTATTCATAACAGGCCAATTGCCCTTTGCATTCTCCGCAATATTTATTCCGCCCGCTTCTTTTATCAAAGAGTCAATAAACGTATTCTTGCCAACAGACATTTTAGGATTATTCCATATTTCAACGTAAACCTTTTTCCTTTTGCCTATCGGTATTTTTGAAACCGATTCGAGAATCTTTTTCTCTTCGCTTTTCATTTTTGAAACAAGCTTTACGCCCTCCTCGACGTTTCCGGTTATTTTACCCACAGTCAATATTAAATCATAAATATCGCTTATATTGTGAGGATCGGAAACAAAAACATCGATTCCGAGAGATTTTAACTTGTTAATCGTTGTAAGAGGAGTCCCTCTTGCAACAAAAACAACGTCCGGGTTCAAAGCAAATATTTTTTCTATGGAAGGGTTAAAAAATCCCCCGACTTTTGGCTTACTTAAAGCTGCCTTCGGAAAATCGGAATAGTTCGAAACACCGACAACTTTACTGCCCGCACCTATCGCAAAAAGTATTTCGGTAAGGTTGGGCGCAAGAGAAACAATCCTATTAGGTTCTTTTTTTATAAGGATTTTGTTTCCCAAAACGTCTTTTGCAGAAAATATCCTGTAAAAATTGAGAACGCATTGAGAATTACGAATGAACACGGAACCACTAAAAAGTTTGGCAATAAAGCCAATTGAGATAATTGTCCTACCCTTTATAACAAATGGCTTTGTTGCAAAATAAAAATCACGCCCCATAACAGAGCCTTTTCCGCTTAAAAGCGCCACCTCAGCATACCTTTCGCCGTAAATAAGCTTTACGAGGTGAGTTTTCGGAATATACGCAACTTTACCTCCGGCAGCTTCAACAACCGCACGCAAAGGAACAAGATAATCGCCATCTTTTACAATCGGGCGATGGGGAAGTGCATACATTTTTCCGAACGTATCGACAAATTCGGCTTTTTCGCTTGTGAATTTAAAAAAGTAAGAAGATGCGTTAGCTCGAGGAACAACTGCAAAAATAATTGATAAAGCAAGTAATACCAATAATGTTTTTTTAAATACCGACATTATTTTCACCTCCGTTTCATTTAAGTATTCTAATCTTAAGTATTCTAATCGATACGTCTTGAAAATGCAATAAAGAAAATATCGATTTTATTCTTTCCGTAAACGGCTTTAACGACTTCATGCGCAGTGCTGCCGGTTG
>JALSNB010000178.1 GCA_026987225.1 Caldisericaceae bacterium | reverse complement strand
CATTTGCGACATACAGATTAAATTGCCACTGCAAATTCTTTTGATTATCAAAAACCCAATTAAGTCCGCCGAAATGTTCCGTTTTCTTATGCACCGGTTCGTTATCAATAAGTTTCCATAAAGGATTGTTATTCAAATTAATGGAAATGTTACCGCTTTGTTCTGATAAATCGGAAAGACCGCCTGAAAAATTTATCAGATCGTTGATATCAATAATATTTTCTCCGGTATTGAGAGAGTTTCCTTGTACAAAGAAATCGTTTTTTAGGCCGAAATGATACAAATTCCCTTTGACGGCATATTTTTTTTCAATACCGAATCCGGGGGAAACCTTGCCTTTCCATTTGTTTTTGTAGGCGGATTTCAGCCGCACATTCAAAACCGTTTTACCTTTGTCATGACGGTTTAGCTCGCCTCTTTCTTTGTAATTTTGAATAAGTTCAATGCCCGATACCATTTCGGCATCCAAATTATCCAAAGCTACATCGGGCTTACCGAAAACATTTTTTCCTTCGATAAGCAATTGACTGATTTTTTCGCCGTTGGCAGTCAAATTCCCGTTTTCATCCGTGTCGATTCCGGGTAATTTTTCTACCAATTCACGCAAACGTCTTTCCTGCCCGCTCTCGATTTTTTTCAGGTTATACCGTAACGTATCGTGCCGGTAAACCGCTTCGGGTATTTTAACCTTTACGACGACGGAGTCGAGGCTTTCGGGTTGGTTTTCCATGATAAAATTCAGGGTTGTATCCTTGCTTATGACAATGTTTTTCCGGTTCTTTTTGTAACCCAGAAAATCCGCTTCGATATAATAATGTCCCGCCGCTACTCCGACCGAATAAATCCCCGTTGAATCGGTTACGGCATATTGAATTAAACTATCCGGTTGTTTATAAGCGGAAATCAAAACATGGGCATATGGCAGAGCCGTTCCTTCCTTGTCCTCGACCCGTCCCCTCACCGTGAACGTTTGGGCATAGAACGGCAAAGACATCAAGAAAATGATATTACATATGAATAACTTTAATTTTCGAACCATTATCGCCGCCGTTTCCCGTTAATGCTTTTATTTTTTCTTCGCGAATTTTTTGAAATTCCCGGCCCGTTACTTTCTTTCCTTTTCGCGGTGCTTGAATAACAAGCGGTTGACGGGAAAATTTAATTTCCGTTGCCTCGATAATCGTATTTCCCGCTTTAATACGAAGTATTAACCCCGGCAAACCCCAATAAATAGCGGGACCGTCCGAAACGGGAATATCCGCGGTAAACCACGCTTCGATTCGCTTATCCTTAAATACGGCCGTTGCTTTACGGCAAACGTAATGTCCGATATGCATCGTATCGGAAGTGATATGCCACTTGAAAGCGGGTAGCGTATCGCTTATCAGGAAAGTCCTGCCCAGGAAATCCGTTTGTTTGATAAGTTGTTTTTTACCGAGATCTTTGTACACGATTTGACCACCGCCAGAAACATAAACCTTACCGGCATTTTCGTGTCCACCCTCTTTTTTTCTTATTCCTTTATATAGCGATTTATTCCCGTAATACGAAAGAAGGTATAATTTTTCCTTCGGCAATTTGTTTTGTACCATCATGCGTATTCGCGGGTCGGTGATTTGAGCAAGTTGACTGCTAAGATCGGTTTTTTCGACATAGGTTACTTCAAGGCTTTGCGCGAATAAATTTCCGTAAATTGTAATAAAAATAATTATACTTAAATTTTTCATTTCCAATATTTTTTAGCAATTATATTAAAATCTTGATTTCCGTGCAAGAAGGCAGGATGATAAAGGGATGTTGTATGTTAGTTGTAAACAATGATTACTACATCTGCTTTTCCGTCTCCATCCTTGTCAATGATAATAATATCGTCGTTTTTCATTTGGGTGTTAACATCCCTAATAGAGTTTTCCGTTAACTTGAGTTCGGTTCCTTGCACCGACTTGTTACCGGATTCACTTGCAAAGGCAAGATTAGAAAAGGCAAACATAAGTGTCAGAACAATTGCTAGAAATAACTTTTTCATAACTTACAATTTTTAAAATTATAAATATTGCCTACTCCCGCTTGTTTTGGGCCGACGTTTCGGCTTTCCCCGGCCGGGTTGTTTTTTTAATCTAAAACACTTATCCTCTTGCGAGGTTTCCGTATTCAAGCCTTTTTTCGTAACTTGCAAGGGCAAGTTCAGTCTTGCAGCAGACGGCGAAACCGCTTGTATCAACTGTGATACGGCGGTTTCTTTTTTCTCATTATAGGTTTGGCTATCTCATAGGCTTATTATTTTAATGTTAAACTTTGGTGCAAAGAAAAAAAAATAAAAAGCAAGCTTTTTTGTGATTTTTTTATATTTTCAATGGATTATAATTTTTGTTGCAAAAATGAAATTAAAGTAAGTGAAATCAGGAAAAATGTTGCGGGATTTTTAAAGTTCGAAGTGGAAGAATAGCAGAGCGGATATATTACACACCCCTAGCCCCTCTCGTAGAGGGGAACGAGCGGACGGAAACTTTACTTTCTTTAAAGCGTAGTGCAAAAAAGCTCCCTTCTCATAGAGGTGAACTAGCGGACGGAAACTAATATTTTTTTAAGCGATCTGCTGAAAAGCTCCCCTCTTAGAGAGGGGAGCTTGGCCGAGCAAAACCTCAGACAGATTTTATTTCTTAACGCTTCTTCGTTGTAAGTATTACGG
>JALSNB010000177.1 GCA_026987225.1 Caldisericaceae bacterium | reverse complement strand
TCTTCAAGCAGTTCGCCGTCATTGAGGAATTTTTTTGCTTCCTCCAAACTTGCATTTTTTTCCATTAACTCATCAATCTTTTTCTTTTCCATCATTCTTTGGATAAACCTTCCTCAAAAAAGTTCCGTTTCATAATAATGTCTTTCAAATGCGAGCGGGCACGGGAAATGCGGGATCGCACCGTTCCGACGGGCACGTTGAGAAGTTTGCTTGCCTCTTCGTATTTCATTCCCTCGATATCTATAAGGGTGATAATTTCCCTTTCGTTTTCTCCGAGCTCTTCCATGCCACGCCATATAATTTCTTTCAGCCTATTTCCTTCGTATTCTTTCGGCATATCGGGCAGGGATTTTTCAACTGCGTCTTCTTCCCATTTTCTCTGCTTTTCTTCCCTTGCAATAACGTATTTTGCCCTGTTTGCCGCAATTCTGTAGAGCCATGTAGAGAGGCGCGAAGCGGATTTAAAGTCTTTTATATTTTTGAGCGCCGCAAGGAACGCATCCTGAACAACGTCTTCCGCAACGCTTCTTCTTCTCGTTATCTGAAGCGCAACGTTAAAAATCAGGGGAGAATACTTTTTAAAAAACAGTTCCTCCGCACCCTTATCCCCTTGCTGTAATTTTTTTATCAGCTCTTTTTCGTCCATTCTCTATCAATTATAAATTTTTCCCGATAAATAAAAAATGCTATAATAAAAATATGAAATACGTTGTTTCGGCTGTTTTGGCATTCTTTTTCGGTGCGGTGCCGTTTGCCTACATTGTGGGACGTGTAGTGAGGCACATTGATATAAGGGAATACGGAAGCAAAAATCCCGGTGCCGGAAATGTCTTTCATTTGATTAGTGTTAAGGCCGGTCTTACGGCGCTTGCGGGCGATATGTTCAAAGGCATGGCGGCACTGATGATCATACATTACCTTTACGGATTCAATCCCACGCTACTTACTTATTACGGGCTTGTTGCCGTTTTCGGGCATGTTTATTCGCCTTTCCTCAACTTCAAAGGCGGGCGTGGTGCCGCAACGACACTTGGCGATTTTCTCTACATACTCTGGGTTGCCATGCGGTTCAAACTGATTCTTATCCTGTTTTTGGTTGCAATTCCGTGGGCTATTGCTCTTTATATCACGCATTCGCAGGTTGTGAGCCTTGCCTTTGCATTTCCGTTTTTCCCCGTTTACCTCTGGTTTTTTACACACGACCTCTCTTTTGTTATTGCAACAGTAATCTTTATGTTTATTCTCGAATTGTTCGGTCTTAAATCTCTTAAAAGGGAATGGAAAGTTGCTTATTCCAAATATGTGAAACGGTTTTTTGAGAAAAAATAAGGCGGCTTTCGCCGCCTCTTAAATTTAATCGGTTATTCCTCTTTCTCTTTTCAGCCAGTTGTAGGTTGCAACTTTTACGAAATCGTTTATCACCATCCAGATCAGTGCGTATACCCAAATGATTATGGCATTCTTCCATCCGATCGGTGCAACGAACCAACCGTAAACTGCAAACAGTGTTGCAAGCACCTTTGTTACAACCGCACTCCAGAAGAGTATCGGAGAGGGATACGGCTTTCTCCAGAACCTTCCTTCCGTCCTTGTTATAAAGATCGTTAAGTGGCCTGCAACTGCAAGTTTAAGGAAAACGAACGTTTGAATTCCCAAAGCGGATAGATTAAAGAATGTTTTAGCAATATAGTAAATACCGAAACTCGATATGACGCCAAGAATTCCCAGCACGGTCGATACGGTGAGCACTTCACGCATATCCCAGCTTACGGGGTGGCTGTCGATTTTTGTCCTGTCGTATGCAATGGCAAGAATCGGTAAGTCGTTTAGGAATGCAAGCAGGATAATCATCAGTGCGGTAACGGGATAGAAGTTGAACACGAGAATGGAAAGCGTCATAAAGAATATAACTCTGAGAGTTTCCGCAATTCTGTAGATTGCGTAGCTCTTCATTCGTTCGAACGTAACCCTTGCAATTTTTATCGCATTAATGATAACGGAGAGTCCGGGTGCAAGTAATACAACGGCTGCCGCAGCCCTTGCCGCATCCGTTGCCCCGGAAACCGCAATACCCGCATCCGCTTTTCTCAGTGCAGGCGCATCGTTTACTCCGTCACCCGTCATTGCGACGATATGACTTGCTTTCTGAAGTTTATCCACAATGAAGTATTTGTCTTCAGGGAATACCTGTGCAAAGCCGTCTGCGCTTTCGATGAGTTCTATTATCTTTGCCTCATGCCTCTTTACGTATCCGGGCGGAAGCGGTAAGTTCTGCAGGTAGTTTCTTACGTCCCTCACTATGTCTTTTGCAAATGTTGCCGCTTCTTCTTCGTTTACTTTCGGATGAAGCCTTTTATACATCGCTTTTGCGATAATTTCGGACAGCATTAGGTATTCTCTGTAGTCTCCGCCTCTAAGATCCCTTGCGTCCAGTATGTTTGTGCCAAGTCCCAAAATTTCGGCTATGTGCTTTGCAATTGCAAGGTTATCGCCGGTTAGCATTTTTACTCTTACGTGAAGTTTCTTTGCTTCGTCTATCGTCTGCTTTGAGTCTTCACGCGGAGGATCGAAGAGCGGTATGAGTCCTACGTATATGTATTTGTCTTCGCCGTCTTTTATTGCAACTCCGAGTGTCCTGTATCCTTTTTCCGCAAACTCGTTTACAGGCTTCATTACCGTTTCGGCTTTTATCGTATG
>JALSNB010000176.1 GCA_026987225.1 Caldisericaceae bacterium | reverse complement strand
CGGCTTAAACGATCTGGACAGAAAATACCTCAAAAACATTGTGCTGCGCTTTCGCGGAGGGCCTGTCGGAATAGAGGCGCTTTCCACTGCAATAGGCGAAGACAAAGGAACCATTGAAGACATTATTGAACCGTATCTTATGAAAATAAACTTCATCTTGCGCACGCCCAAAGGAAGGAAGGCCACTGTCCGTGCAAAGGAATACGTACACGGAGGCGGTGAAAATACGCTTTTTTAACGGAGGCTATCTATGAAACTTTTGATGATTTACATGGATAAATTTGCTTACAACGTGACAACCAAAACTCTTGACGAGTTTGAAGATAGGAGTGGCGGCAAAGAGTTCAGTGATGTGCTCGTTGCGTTCATACACGTCGAAAAAGAGGACGAGGAAGAAGTGCCCAAAAAAGTAAAAAAGCTCATAAAGAGTATAAAATGGGCGGCCGGAAAGAACAAAACGAAAAGAGTAATTTTGCACTCTTTTGCGCATTTGTCCCTCAGCAAGAGCGATCCGAAAATTGCAAAAGAGATACTTGACAAAGCGGAAGAGCGGCTTAAAAACGTGAATTTCGAAGTCGAGCAAACGCCATTCGGATATTTCCTTGACCTTGTTGTTTCCGCACCCGGCGTTTCTCAGGCACGTATATTTCAGGATTTGTAAAATAAATTTATAAAAGGGGGAAATATGGATTGGAAAACGATCAAATTACTCGGAGGTATCGGTGCCATTCTTGCCGTTGTGCCTTATGTAAATGTGGCGGGATGGATTCTTGTGATTGTCGCGCTTTACGGTATATCGAAACAAACGGACAACAAAAACATTTTTAATTACTATTTGATTTCCGTCATATTTAAATTCGGAGGATTTTTGCTTTTCATATTGGGATTTTTCAGCATAGCGTTTATCATTTCTGCAATTCAGGGTAGCGGGAGCGAAAGTTACATCGGTTTGATTGTTGCGGCAATCATTCTTATCGGTGTGCTTATTGTGTCCGCATATTTCGTAAAGAAAAGTTTTATCGAAGTGAGTAAAGAAACAGGTATCGATTCTTTTAAAACTGCGGGCAATCTTATATTCTGGGGAGCGGTAACGCTCATAGTAGGTGTCGGTGTTATTCTTTACCTTATCGGGTATATTATGGAAATTGTTTCTTTCTTTTCAATACCTGATGATTTCGCTTTCGAGCGGGCAAATACCGGTTTTAACGAACAAATTCCGGAAAAAGAAAACTGATTTTGCCTATTGCACTATAATGTAATATTGTTATAATAAATCCGTCGGGGCGTGGCGTAGTTTGGTTAGCGCACCTGCATGGGGTGCAGGGGGTCGGAAGTTCGAATCTTCTCGCCCCGACCATTTAACGGGATGTGGCTCAGCTTGGCAGAGCGCTTGGTTCGGGACTAAGAGGTCGTGGGTTCGAATCCCACCATCCCGACCATTTTATTTTTAGGAGGGTTAATTGGATCAGAGCAGAGCACCTCTTTACGAGGCGATTAGAAAATACATAAAGAAAGACATGGTTCCTTTCCATATGCCCGGCCATTCTCAGGGACGCGGTGTTCCCCTGTCTCTAAAAAGAATTTTCGGAAAGGATTTTTTTGATTTTGATCTTACGGAAGTTTCTGGGCTTGACTATCTTCACCATGCGAGAGGCGTAATCAAAGAAGCGGAAGCGCTTGCCGCAGATCTTTACGGTGTTAAAAAAACGTTTTTCCTTGTAAACGGAACAACTGCCGGTGTGCATGCGATGATTCTCGCAACGTGCAAAGAGGGCGAAAAAATCATTGTGGGCAGAAATTCTCACCGTTCCGTTATCGGAGGAATTATCGTGTCAGGTGCAAATCCCGTTTTCGTGCATCCGGAATTTAACGAGGAGTTCGGTATCATAACGAACCTTTCACCGAAAGAACTGGAAAAAACGATCAAACAAAACAGAGATGCGAAAGCGGTGCTCATCACTACTCCGAACTATTACGGATTACAGGGAGATTTGAAAAAACTCATTGACATAACGCACAAATACGGTATGTACGCTCTTGTTGACGAAGCACACGGAGCGCATTTCCCTTTCAATAGCAAATTTCCGAAAAGTGCAATTCAATACGGTGCCGACATGGTTGTTCAGAGTGCGCACAAAACACTTCCCACGCTTACGCAAACGTCACTGCTCCATGTCGTAACGGACAGAATCAACACCGATATGGTGGAACAGGTACTTGCAACAATCGAAAGTTCGAGCCCTTCTTATATCTTCATGACTTTTCTTGACGTGGTGCGTAGGGAAATGGCGTTGCACGGAGAAAAACTCTGGGACAGGGCAATCGACGTTGCAAATTATGCAAGGGAAAAAATCAAGAAACTTCCCCATTATAGAATAGTTGACGAGAGCATTGTTAACGGTAAGGATATTTATGCGTTCGATCCCATAAAACTTACGATAAACGTGGAGGAACTCGGTTTTTCAGGATTTGCGTTTGAGAATTTTTTGAACAAACACGGCGTGGAAATCGAGCTGTCCGACTTGCAAAATGTTTTACTTTTCGTTACAATAGGAAACGAGTTTAAAGATGTGGATTACTTAATAAATGTGCTTAAAATAGCGGAGAAAAGGGCGAAAAGCAAAAAAGAAAAAATGCCGCCGTTCCCTGTTGCCGGGAAACAGGTATTTTCTCCGAACGATGCGTTTAATATGAATTATAC
>JALSNB010000175.1 GCA_026987225.1 Caldisericaceae bacterium | reverse complement strand
CTCTGTTTTTCCCTCTCCGTTGTGATCAGTGCCGACTCTTCTCCAATCGGCGCAATGCGCTTAAGCATAGTTTGCTCGAGCTTTTCAATCCCCGCTTTTTTCAGAGCGGAAATCTGCACGATTTCTTCGTTTTTAAAGAGTTCCTTAAGAGTCGAAATGTCAATTTTAGGCGGAAGATCCGTTTTGTTCAGAACGATAATTCTATCTTTTCCCTCGGTGAGCTTCTCAAGCATCCTGTCTTCATCCGTTATTTCGTCGCTTGCATCAAAAAGGAAAAGTACAATATCACTTTCCTTTATCGCCTTTAGCGTCCGTTCCTTCCCGATCTTTTCGATTTTATCGCTCGTTTCCCTGACACCGGCCGTATCGACAAGGCGCACGGGCACACCGAAAAAATCAATTGTTTCTTCTATGGTATCTCGGGTTGTGCCTGGAATATCGCTGACAATTGCCCTGTCAAACTTCAGTAACGCATTGAGCAGAGTCGATTTTCCGACATTCGGTTTCCCCGTGATTGCAACTTTCACTCCGCTTTCTATGCGCTTACCGCTTTTGTAAGTATCAAGCAGGGATTTAATTTCTTTCTTCAGGGAAAGAATCTTTTTCTCAAGCTCCTTGTCAGAGGGAGGCTCGACATCAAAAGGAAAGTCAATAGGCCCTTCCACCAGAGAAATAACGGAAAGGATTTTATTTTTAATGCCGTTTATTCTGTTTGTCACGGTACCGAAAAGCCTGCTTGAGGCAACTTTAAGGGCCTTATCCGTTTTTGCCTCTATCAATTCAAGTACTGCCTCGGCCTCAATGAGATCCATTTTACCGTTGAGAAATGCACGTTTTGTAAACTCACCGCGCTCTGCAAGGCGTGCCCCGTTTTTCAGCGCAAGGCTTACAACGTATTCGAGGTTTTTAATGCCACCGTGCATTTGAAGTTCTACAACATCTTCGCCGGTATAGGAATGAGGCGCTTTAAAATAGATCGCAACGGCGCTATCGATTTTTTCACCGCTTTGAGGATCAAAGACATATCCGACATAGGCATAGTTGGGTTTTTCTATTTTACGTGAAAAAATTTGTTGAGAAATTGAAAGGGCGGCAGGCCCAGAAAGCCTAACCACCCCTATTCCACCAAAACCGTACGGCGTTGAAATCGCAACAATTGTGTCGTTCACTTCTTTAAGTCAACAACGACCCTCCTCCGCGGTTCCCTTCCGATGCTGTGAGTCCAGATATTGGGATAATTTTTCAGAGTCATATGAATTATCCGACGTGCGGAAGCGGACATCGGCTTAAGTTCCACAGGTTCTCTCAGCCTTTTTGCCCTAAGGGCCGCATTCAAGGCAATTGTTTTCAAAATCTCGTACTGCTTTGCCTTATAACCGTTAACGTCCAATATTATTACGGGAAAATTTTTATCTATTTTGTGTGCATATACATTCAAGACGTATTGAACGGAACGGAGCACATTGCCATTACGCCCGATGAATAATCCCGGAGAGGAAAGGTGCTCTATATTGATATAATAACCTCCGTATCTTTTTCCGCCGTTAATCATGGCAGTTTCTCCGATCGATGCAAACATCTTGTTGAGAAGGTCTTTAACTTTGTCTTCGGTAGCCATATTACTTTTTCTTTTTGCCCTCCTTATTCTCCAATTTCTTTTGCTCCTTAGGCATTTCTGTTGCAAGTTTCAGTACGTGAATGATATACATCTGCTCCAAGGCCTGAAGTGCGGAGAACGTAACCCAGTAAAGAAGGATTGAAGGAGCCCATTTGATAGACCAGACTGCCATTATGATCGGCATGAAATACATCATCATCTTTGTGTTGGGATCCATCTCCTGCCCGGGAAGCATAGAAGTTTTTGTCTGCAAGAACATCGTTATAAGCACAAGCGCCGGAAGAATGTAAAGTGGATCCGGCATATTAAGGTTAGGCAGCCATAGGAAGCGTTCCAGGTTGAAAGGCGCATAGTTCGTCAGCGCCCCAAACAGAATAAAGAGCAGCGGCCACTGAACGAGCAGAGGCAAACACCCCCCGAACATATTGACGTTATGTTCCTTATAGACCTTCATTACCTCCTGATTCAGTTTTTGCGGGTTATCCTTGTATTTTTGCCTGAGTTTGTTAATTTCGGGCTGAATTTTCTGCATACCGGCCGTAGATTTGAACTGTGATCTCGTGAGCGGGTGGGTAAGGAGTTTTATCAGCACGGTAACAAGGATAATATCAAGGCCGTAGTTAGGAATGATTTTATGGAACCATTCGAAAATATCACGCATTGCCTTGTAAAGCGCATTCGGTTTTTCAATATCTATAACGCCTTTTTGAGTAACGGTATGGTACTTGCCGTTGCTATCCTTGTAAGTGACTTTTACGTTAACGGTATAAGCTCTCGGATCGATATATTTGTAAGTTGTAATCGTAAAGAGGAAAGTCGCACTCTTGCCGGAGCTTACAATATCCGTTTTGGCAATATCTTTCAGGCTTATAACCGGCGCTTTGCCCAACGGCTTATACGTTCTGGCATCGACAAATTGGAAAGGAGTAAAATCGGTTTTGCCGTCAATGGATACGATTTCAACCTTTACATCCGATATAAAATCGTTCGTATTATTTGTTACTCTCACGGCAAGCGGGACATTCTGCATAGCCCTGCCTCTTGCCGCAACCTGCACTATTACGCCCGTGCCCACCGCTTTAGGGAAAGTGGGGCCGGCGGCACATCCCGTAAGCATCAGGCCGAAAACAGCAAGCCCGATAATCAAAACGATCAGTTTCTTTTTCATTATCCCTCCTTATGGAACCGGATCATTTCCTCCGGGGAAAAAAGGATTGCATCTCAAAACTCTTTTGATTGCAAGCCATCCCCCTTTTTTAACACCGTATCTGTCAATCGCAATCATCGCATATTCGGAACAGGTAGGAGTAAATCTGCAGGTAGGTGGCTTTAAAGGGGAAATATACTTCCTGTAAAATTTTATCGCACCGATAAAGAATTTTTTCATTTCTTACCACCTTCTTTCAATAATTTCTTTAAATCTTCGTAAACATCCCACATTTTAACGGATGTAATACTTTTTCTCGCAACAAGGATATAACTCCTGTCTTCCGGAATTTCCGCTTCGACTCTTAAAAATGCTTCTCTCATAAGCCTCTTTGCCCTGTTCCTCTTAACCGCTTTACCTACTTTTTTTGAAGCGACAAATCCGACTTTACGCCGCACTGCGGTGGAAACAAACAGCACAACGTAACGGCCGAAATACTTTTTTGAACTGCCAAAAACAGACTTAAACTCACTCTCATTCAGTCTTTTCCAGAGTTTCACCAAACTATACTGAGAGTTTTGCTCTTCCTTTTGCTCTTCTTCTGCTTAAAATTCTTCTTCCGCCGGGCGTTTTCATTCTTGCCCTGAAGCCAAAGTGTCTTGCTCTTTTCTTGTTATGTGGCTTATAATTTATCCTCATAATATACCTCCGTTATAAAATTTTCATACAGAATAAAATATAGCAAAACTTTCACAATAGTCAAATGCTTTTTTGTAAATCAGTATAAAGTGATTAATTTAATAAATCACTCGTATCTCAATGCTTCTACCGGATTCATATTAGACGCTCTTCTTGCCGGGTAGGCACCGAAAAACACTCCGGTCAAAGAAGAAACAATCAATCCTATCACAATGGAAAGTATAGAAATTCGAACGGGTATGACATTTTTTGGAAATAACATTACCCCGATCACACCGAGCAGTATACCGATAAGACCGCCGAATGTGGAAATTAAAAGCGACTCGATCAAAAATTGCAACATAATATCGGCCTTTCTCGCTCCTATAGCCTTCTTTATACCTATTTCTCTTGTCCTTTCCGCAACTGAAGCAAGCATAATGTTCATAATACCGATTCCTCCGACAATCAATGCAATCAGTCCTATTAACGTTAATGTAATAACAAGAACATAAGCAACTTTTCTTTCCAATTCTATATATTGATTTTCACTACTTAGGGAAAAATTTTCTATGCCGTGTTTAGCGAGTAAATAGCTTTTTATACGGGCTGCCAATACATTGATTGAAATATACTCGGGCGGTTTGGTAAATATGAATTGCACATTATTCGTACCGGCTTTGAGCTGCATAACGCTGATTGGGATAAATATAAAATCATCCATATCAAGTTGGTTCAACGAACCTTTTTCCTTTAAACTGCCTACAACCAAAAATTTGTTTCCTGCAATCGTTACGTAATGGCCTATCGGATTTCGTTTGTCAAATAGCTCCTTTGCCACCTTGTATCCGAGTACGCATACATATCTGTATCCAATGATATCTTTTTTCTTTAGATAAGTTCCCGCAGTCAACTTATAGTTAAATATGGGAAATATATCCGGAGTGGTGCCGACGGTTGTGGTAGATATTTCTATATTCCTGTATTTCACGTTAGTATTCAAATTTATTTCCGGAGCTACCTTTACGTAAGGCATTTTGGATTTCAAGTATTTCGCATCGTCATAAGTCAAAGGTTTTCTCAGTGCATTTGCGCCGACTGCCGATTTAAAAAGATTGGTATCCTTACCCGGCATAATTATAACAACGTCTGATCCGAGAGAATTAATGCTTGACAAAATACTCTTTTGCGCTCCAAATCCTATGGAAACAATCATTATCAAAGACGAAACGGCCACAATTATACCGAGTGTGGATAAAAACGTTCTCATCTTATTGATTCTCAAAGAATAAATTGACATTCTTAATATTAAAAGCAATTTTCTTAACGCTTTATACATAGTTTACTCCTTCAATTCCTCGCTTATTATTACTCCGTCTTTTATGTGAACTATTCTTTTTGTCATATTCGCAATCGTGGGGTCATGCGTAACAATAATTTCACTAACCCCATTTTCATTAAGGTTTTTTAATATATCGAGAATTTCGGTTCCCGTTTTGGAATCGAGATTCCCGGTGGGTTCGTCAGCCAGAATAACAGACGGATTATTTACAAGAGCACGAACTATGGCTACTCTTTGCTTTTCCCCTCCGGAAAGTTGTGCCGGAAAATGATCCAATCTATCACGTAAACCAACGTATTCCAAAAGATTCAACGCTCTTTCCTCAGCTTCTTTTATATCGATCTCATCATTATAAATGACCGGAAGCAAAACGTTTTCTTTGACATTCATATGAGGAAGAAGATTAAAAGACTGAAAGATAAAACCTATTTTCTTATTTCTTATTCCGGACAGTTCGTTATCGCTAAGCTCCGAAACATTAATTCCGTCCAGATAATATTCTCCCGAAGTCATAACATCGAGACAACCGAGTATGTGCATTAAAGTTGATTTTCCGGAACCGGAAGGACCCATAATGGAAATCATTTCTCCTTTGTTCAAAACCAGAGATATACCGTTAAGAGCACGAACTTTTGTCGTGCCCATATCATATTCCTTTTTAATGTTTCTTGCGTCAATAACCTTCGTCATCCTATCAGTTTCCATTGTTTTTGAACATGCCGAAGGGAGCCTTTACTCCGATATTTTCAAATATATTTTCTCTCGGTGTTTCCAGTATTTTATCCCCTTCTTTTAACCCTGATACAATTTCGGTAAAATCATCCGATGAAATACCTGTTTTTACATAAGTTTTTTTAATATTCCCGTGTTCGTCTATCAAATCAACAAAACTTCCCGAACTGTCGGAACCTACTGATTCGATGGGTACGATTAAAACATTTTTCTTTTCGGCCGTAATAATTTTGATATTTGCACTCAATCCGTCCTTCATATACGAATATTCTTCCTGAGGAATTTTCACTGTCACCAGATAAGCCTTAACTCCCTGTTGCGTGGTTACGACAGTATAACTTACGGATTCCACCGTAATATCGAACTTTTTATCCGGATAAGCCTCAAAAGAAAGAACAGCCTTCTGTCCCTTTTTAATGTTCACGGCATCGAGTTCGTCCGCATAAAATTTAGCAATAAAATTATCTCCGCCTATAACGCCAAGCATAGATCTGGGAAACACGGTATCACCTTCCGATACGTTTAGCAAAAGAACTTTTCCTTTGATTGGGGATGTAATCGTAACTACTTCGGAGCGGCCGTACAATGTTTTGGACAGGTCAATATCCATTATATTCTGTCCGTTTTTTACGGAATCTCCGTCTTTTACATAGATTTTTTTAATTCTTCCCGTAACTTCCGAAAGCAGATTTATACGCGGATCCGCGTACACGGTTCCTGACAGATCGGCGGTACTTATAATATTTGATTTCTTCACTATAACAACATTTTCTTTAACATTGTTTCTGTTCTGTCCGGTAGTATTTTTACTCCCGACAAAAACAAATAAAAAGATTACGACAAGGCTTGCAACAACAAGCAACGAAAAAATTCCGACTCTCTTTCTACCGTTTCTATTTTTCATGCACTCTATCCTCCTCCATTAACAATAATTTAAACAAACTCATTTTAAACCAATTTGCTTTTTTTAAAAATTCCGTTCAATTCTTTCATATCCCTTTTAATAAAAGGAATGGCAATAATTTCCAAAATTAACAACTCCACTGACGTTATAATAATAAAGATACCATCAAATCCGAATTTATAGAGTAAAAACACAAATACGAAAGGTACAATTGAAAGCCCCAAAACAAGTGAGTGCGAAAAAAAGTATATCAATACCGCCGGTAAAGCAACCAAAGCGAGGATTGCAACAGCGCCGAATCCTACTTTCAGCCACACTATGTACAGAAAAGCACCGCCTGCAACCGCCGCACCTTTTCCTCCCCTGAATTGTAAAAAAGGAGAAAATATGTGCCCGAAAACGGAAAACATCAAGAAAATCAATAAAGTGTGCGGATTAAAGTCAAATATCGCATGAATAATCCACATTGACACGGTACCTTTTCCTATATCTCCGATCAATGCCAGTATACCTGCTTTCCAACCGACAACTTTAAAAACGTTTCCTGCACCGGGATTATGTGTACCGTAATCCCTTATATCTATATTTTTATACAATTTTGCCACTATGTATGAGAACGGTACGGCTCCCAATAAAAATGAAAAAACAGCACTTATTATATAACTATTTATAGTGTCCATATTTAGATATAAGCTTCTCTCCTTTTTATTTTGTTACATTTTATCTTGTTTAAAGTATTTGTCAATATATTAAAAACTTCTAATTCGCATATTCTAATTCTCATAACTACTTATCGGTATGACAAAACCCTCGTTCAGTCCTTATATCCTTTCTTATTAAGCCGGATTTTTCGGCAAAAGGATTTATCAATTTATCATCTCTACAACATCAATGACAGTTCTAATTCGCAAGGACAAACTTTAATATTTCAAATTCAGTACTATACTATAATCGTTAAATTAAAAAGTAGGGGGGGATAATGTTTAAAAAGGGGTTTATTCTAACCGTCGCCTTTCTCATGCTATTTTCACTTTTAAATATACCGCATGTAAAGGCGCAAACCATTGAAACAGCAATAACAAGCAAGTCGTTTGACGGGCAGTTCTACATTGTCAAAGGAAAAATTACCGTATCGAACCTGAATCCACCGGGGCAATTGCCGGAAGAGGATCAGGTTTCGATCGCAGCGGACATTTTAGGCAAAAACGGCACCTGGCCCGTCCTTCCGGACTCGTATTCAATAGGGGGCGGGGGAGAGGTAAAAAACGGAAAGGTGCTGACAAGAGAAGAAGTAAACGGAACAAACTGCAAAACACTGAACCTGTGGAATTGGCAGGTAAGAGGGCCGCAGGCATGGCGGGAAGGCGCAAGCGAGGTAAACGGGCAGTTTCACTTTGATGCCTCCAAAATGAAAAGCACTTACAGCAAAAACTTTGTAATCAAAATACCGAAGAAATACGCATCAAACACGGTAAGAATAAGGGCAAGGCTGAACCATGTATGGGGAGGGCCGTTCGCAAATTGGCCTGCATTCTCGTATCATCACAAAATTTTATATCAGGGAAAACTCTGTGAAATTGCAGGAAAGAGAAAAGAGAGCAAGATAACCGCAAAAGAAAAAATCCTCAATCATCTCAGAGAGTTGAACAACATTTTTAGAAACGCAACAAAGAAAAACAAAAAAGAAGGAATGCATATTTTCCATGAAAATCCGCAAATAAACATAGATAAAACTTACAGAGACAAAGTTAAAGAAGCGATCGAAAAAATCCGGGAAAAGAACAAATTCAAAACAGTAGAAGTGCAAAAAGCGAGAGAAAAAAAGAAAAAGGTAAAAACAAGCGATCCGACGTGGAAAGATAAACTGAAATACCATGTCGGGAAATACTTTACTGACAAAATAACGGGAGTTGTTCCGGGAGGGTCAATTGTAAGTAATGAAATAAACAATGCGATAAACCAAAAGTTAGGGCTCGGAGATATTAAGAAAACTCAAATAGAGTTGGGAGTGGATTCTCTGTCAGCAGGTTTGTATAACAAATTTAACTCGATTACCGATCTGGAAAATAAATACAGTAAAATAAAAGGGATTATAGGTGAAATCAGTAGCAAACTATCCAAACCCGTAAGCTGGGTATTGGACAAATTGGGCATTATAACAAAAAAGAGGATTGCGGTATCTTACGAACTTGAATACAAAACACTGATAGCAAAAATCAAAAAAAGCAAAACATCGGAAGAAGCACTGATAAGAGATATAAAAAGTGACGGAGTGATTATAATAAACGTGCAGCAGCTCAAAACAAAAGATTTTACAGGAACCAACCCATCGCAAATAGCAAACAAATACAGTAAAGGAGAATTCAAAGATCCGGTAAAGCGCGCCAAATTTTACATCGAACTTGCAAGAGAAAAAGGAGACTTGAAATGAAAAAAGCAATCGTATTCGTTATGCTGCTTTTGATTGCCTTTTCGGCAGTAAGGGGTGTGAGTGCATACTCGGAAAGCGCGGAAAAAGAAATACTCACAATACTGAAAAGCGACGGATTTAACGATGCTTTTGTTTCAACGGACAACGATAATCTCTTCATACAAATCGGGTTTGACATTATTCCGAAAAACATCGCAGGGATTCTTGTAAATACGGCGCTAAAGAGCTTCAAAAAATTCGATAAGGCACAAAACATACTCGTTGAAGCGTGTGAAAATGACGAACCCGTGCTTGGCGTTTACATAAGGGGTATAGACGCACATGATTACTTAAACGGAATATTGAGCGAAGACGATTTTACGGACCTTGCGGAATTTCTGGACTTAAGAAACTCTTTTAAAGAGCTTTCGGACGATCTGCTTGATGCGAACGCATTTGCAGAAAACATCTCTTTTCAAAACGATACGTTATCCGCAGTAGTTCGATATAACGGGAACAAACAGCAACTTCCAAGCGATACAATCGGAATGTTCTACCTTGCAGTGCAGGACTGCCCCTATGCAAAAGAAATCGCACTGAAGTTCAAGGGAGAGGGAGGAAATCTTTCCGTAATTCGGGCAAAAACGGACGATATTCTTGCACTGTTCAACGATTCCTTAACCCCGGACGAATTCGGAAAAAGAGTAAAAGTTTACAAAGAAAATATCTCCGGGCAAAACTCTCGAATTCCGTTTTTAAACGGTTTCAAAAACATCTTTAACGGAAAAATGCCGAAGAATGGCGGAGGCATAGCGGGCGGCATTCTGTTTTTGCTTTCGATAGTATTCTTTTCCGTTGCAAAAAGCAAAAAAAGAAGAATTGCATTCATATCAAAGGCAAGGCGCATCTCACTGAGCAATTTCCCTAACAAAAGAAGAGTTTACGGAAAATTTGTCGGGCGCGTAGAAGCGGAACATCCCCTTAAAGCGCCTTTTTCAAAAAAGGATGTCGTAATGTTCAGCGCGGAACTTTTTCAACTCAAAAGCGAAGAGGATGCGGATGGAAGCGAAAATGACAGATGGGTGCCCGTATGGAAAAACAAGAAAATAACAACGTTCAAAGTAAAAGAGTTAAAAGGTGAAAGAGGCGTACTGATAAAAGAAGAAGGAAGTGTTCCGAAAACAGACCTCCCCGTTACGTTCAATAAGACGATAAGAGACAAAAACGATCCTATGATACAACCGTTCGTAAAACACGGATTAGCCGGTTTTCTCTCACGCGAAAGCTTCAGGGCGAAAGAGCGTGCATTAGAAAACGGAAGAAAAGTGTTTTTCCTCGGGGGAATACAGAGAAGTGAAAACGGATTCGAATTTGTCCCTCATCCGCACTTTACAAACATGCTAAGCATCCACAGCGAAAAGCGCCTTACGTCTCACTACAAAAAAATTGCGGGTTGGCTCACTTTTTTCGGCATCATGCTACTTTTAATTTCACTGTATCTCATACTTGCATATTTCGGAATCGTATAAAACTTGCCCGTATGGTTATGCCGTGCGGGCACACTTTTTAAGGAGTTACGATAAGAAGATTTCTGTCAAAAAACTTTTTAAGAGAAAAGAGGTTTTCTTTTAAAAGAGGAGAAATAAGGGATTTTACCGGGCGGGGTGCTGCAAATTTCAAAAGCTCTTTCATCTCCGCCCCGCTGAGGTCGATTTCGGTTTGAACGTTTTCATTCAGCGTAATGCTTTTTGTAATGCCTTCCGAAAGAAATGAAAAATCCTTATTGAGCGTTTTTATCAAATTCAATATGTGAACGGTGCCGCGCGGAGGATCGAATGACACTTCATCACTTATTTCCACGGGAGAAGAGAGGAAAAAATCAAAAGATTTCTTTTCGAGAAAGAGATGAATAATCGCATTTTCGCCTTCCAATTTCCAACCGAACGCACCGCTTACATTCCCGTTAAAAAATTCGATCGTGCAGAAATGCTCGCCCTTATTTAACGTGAGCTTTCCGGAAAAACGCATGTAGCTAAGCCTCAATATAAGGT
>JALSNB010000174.1 GCA_026987225.1 Caldisericaceae bacterium | reverse complement strand
GCTCTCGGAATATGCTCTGAAATTTTACATTATAAGCCCGCCGCTTATTTATAATCAAAGGATTTATGTTGTTTCGGATCATGGCTTTTTGTACTGCCTTAAACTTTTTAAGCAGGATAATTAGTGTGGTTCGAAAATTTCTTAATTTACTGTTGACAGAAAAATTTAAAGAACTATAATTATTCTTGAATTAAAAAAATTGTAAGGCTTTTAAAAAAATTGTAAAAGAGGCAAAATGTTTTCAAAAACCGATGAAGAAATAATAGATGCAATGAAGCCAGTAGTGAAAGGAATTGCCTTACTTATCGGCGATGACTGCGAAGTCGTTTTACACTCATTCAAAGACATGGAACATTCCGTCGTAGCAATAGAGAACGGACACATTACCGGAAGAAAATTAGGCTCGTCTCTTACGGATTCGGGACTTGAAATCATCGAAGATATAGTAAAGGAAGGAAAAGAAATCGTAGGCCCCTACAGAGGCATAGCGCCGAACGGAAAGCCGCTTCGCTCCGTTACGGTTCCAATAAGAAACAAAAAAGGGCGTCTCATAGGGGCAATTTGCATGAATTTCAATATAAATAAAATCACTAATATTAAAGATTTTATCGATAACCTTCTGCATTTTCCGGAAGAAAAGATCCTCAGCGAAGAAGTTGCAAAAAGCAGTTCGCTTTCGATAGAAGAACTTATGAAACAAATATTTAAAGAAGTTCTGCTTTCCACCGGTGCAAAAGGAGATTTGCCGCCTCATGAAAGGAACAGACTTATTGTTAAAGAGCTCTACAGGCGGAAATTTTTTCAGATAAAAGATGCGATTGATCTCGTGGCAAACAAATTGGGCATTTCTCGTTTTACCATTTACAACTACATAAGGGAGTTTAAGTTTGAAGAAAGAAATAGGAGGTAGTAATGGGGAAGAACATTATCCAAAAAATTATTGACAGTCACATTGTTGACGGTATCCCTGAGAAAGGCAAGGAAGTCGGAATAAAAGTAGATCAAACGTTGACTCAGGATGCAACCGGCACTGCGGCATATCTGGAATTTGAAGCAATGGGATTTAAGGAAGTTAAAACCGAAGCTGTGAGCTATGTGGATCACAATACCGTTCAGGTTGGTTTTGAAAATGCCGATGATCATAACTATTTAAGGACTGTTGCGAAGAAATACGGTATTATCTTCTCTCGCCCGGGAAACGGTATTTGCCATCAGGTTCAGTTAGAGAGATTTGCAAAACCAGGGAGAGTTTTGATTGGTTCGGATTCACATACACCCACGGCAGGTGGCATCGGTGAACTTGCAATCGGAGTCGGAGGCTTGGACGTTGCGGTGGCAATGGGAGGAGGGCCGTATTATCTCACGTATCCGAAAGTTATAAAAATCGAACTTACCGGGAAATTGCGCCCGTGGGTTTCTGCAAAGGATGTTGTGCTTAAAGTGTTATCGATTCTTCATACAAAAGGCAATGTTGGGTATGCAATCGAGTATGGTGGCGAAGGCGTAAAAACTCTTACGGTGCCGGAACGTGCAACAATTACGAATATGGGAGCGGAAACAGGTGTTACGACGTCAATTTTCCCTTCCGACGAAATGACTTACGATTTTATGAAAAAAGAAGGAAGGGAAAAGGATTGGATAGAGCTTAAAGCTGATCCCGACGCAGAGTACGACAGGATAATAAAAATCGATTTGTCTAAAATCGAACCGATGATTGCGTGTCCTGATTCACCTGGCAACGTAAAAACGGTGAGGGAAGTAGAAGGGTTGCACGTAGATCAGGTTGCAATCGGAAGTTGTACTAACTCTTCGTACAGAGACCTCATGATTGTTGCGCATATTTTAAAAGGAAGAGTGGCACATCCAGATATAGAATTTGGCGTGGCACCCGGTTCAAGGCAGGTTATAGAGATGGTTGACGAAGGCAAAGGGCTTAAAACGCTTGTTCAGGCCGGAGCGAGAATTTTTGAATCTGCATGCGGATTCTGTATCGGTAATAGTTTTGCTCCCGGAACCAATGCCGTGTCTTTGAGGACAAATAACAGAAACTTTAAGGGAAGATGCGGAACAAAGAGCGCAAAAGTTTACCTTGTAAGTCCGGAGACAGCCGCTGCGGCAGTAATTACCGGGAAAATAACCGATCCTCGAAGGTTAGAAGAGATGGGTATAAAATATGAGAATATAAGACTCCCGGATCGATTTATTCTTGATGATTCCATGTTTATCTTCCCGTTGCCTGAGGAAGAGAGGGAAAAGGTAACGATATTCAGAGGCCCGAATATAAAACCGATCCCTAAAAACGAACCTCTTTTCGAGAGTATCAAAGGTGTGGTAACCATCAAAGTGGGGGATAAAGTAACGACTGATCACATCATGCCTGCGGGGCCGTATTTGAAGTACCGCTCAAACGTGCCCAAATACGCAACTCACGTGTTTGAACCCATAGATCCTACATTCCCTCAAAGGGCACTGAACAATAAAGAGAAAGGAATTGCAAACATCATTGTTGGCGGGGAAAGCTACGGCCAGGGTTCTTCAAGAGAACATGCCGCATTATGCCCTATGTATCTCGGAGTAAAAGCGGTTGTTGCCAAAACAATAGAACGTATTCATCAGGCAAATCTTGTGAACTTCGGTATAGCGCCTCTGCTATTCGAAAGAGCGGAAGATTACGATATTATCGAGCAAGGCGATGAAGTAGAAATACCGAACA
>JALSNB010000173.1 GCA_026987225.1 Caldisericaceae bacterium | reverse complement strand
ACGCCTTATATCGACTTTTTTTAACAGCTTCCCTATGATAAATCCTGTGGGTATTCCGCCAATTACATAGGCAACGGCAGTGCTAATTATCAATTTTACTAACATTACCTATCATTTCGTGCACGGTGCGGATAACTGTTTTCATTACCTCTTGCAAATTACCCTTCACAGTGCAACCCGACGCGGGAATGTGTCCTCCCCCGCCGAATTTTACCGCTATACTCTTTACATCGATGCCGTCCTTGCTTCTGAAACTGATTCGTATTTCGTCTCTGTTTGCTTCCTTGAAAAGCACGGCAACCTGAACGTCCTTGCAGCGCCTCATGGAATCGATAATTCCTTCCATATCTTCTTCGGTTGCACCAAGGCTTTTCCTGTCGTCAAACGTAACGTAAGAGTATCCTACGTTCTTTTCGACAACCATTCTTTGAAGTGCCAACCCGGTAAGTTTAAGGTGCTCAAGCGTATCCCGCTCAAAGCACATCTTCGCGATATAATCGGGCCTTGCACCGAATTCAACGAGTTTCCCGGCAATCTCAAACGCTTCGTATGTTGCATTGGCAAATTTGAATGCGCCCGTATCCGTTAGCACGCCGGTATAAAGCGCCTCTGCAATATTTTTGTTCATCGGAAAATTGTTCTCCGTGATGAGTTTAAAGATAAGGCAACTCGTCGAGGGCGCGTCTTTATCCACATAGTTGTAATCGGCAAAATAATCGTTCGTTTCGTGATGGTCTATATTGATGGTTGCTTTGAATCCGCGCATGTATTCCTTTAAGTCTCCCACCCTGTCGGAATCTGCGGCATCTACGCTTATCAAAACTTCCGCACTTTTCAAAGCTTCTTTATCCGCATTTATCAAATTGTATTCGTTCAAAAACGAAAAACGTTTCGGAACCGGTGCGGGCAGGAAATAATGCACCTCTTTGCCCATCTCTTTTAAAGACTGCCCCAACCCGAGCAGAGAACCGAACGCATCGCCGTCAGCGTTCATGTGGCTGAAAATTGCAAAAGATTTATACGATTTGATGACTTCGCCAATTTCCAAAAAAGTGTTATTCTTCTTCATTTTGTTCCTTCTCCTTAATCTCTTTTTCTACTTTATCCAAAATTTCCATCACCTTTTCCCCCTTCTGGTAGGAAAGGTCAAAATGGAAGGAAATCAGAGGCACGTATCGCATATTCTTCAACCTGTGAGCAACGTCCTTTTGAATCCTTTTAGACGCCTTTGCAAGAGCCTCCATTACTTCCTCTTTTTTTTCTTCTTTGCCGATTGCAGTAAAATAAACTTTTGCATAGCGCAGATCTTTCGACAGTTCTATGTGAGTGATGGTAATCTCCCTTAACCTCTCATCGTCAAGGCGATGAAGGTATTGCGACAACTCTCTGCTTATAGCAGACTCTATCCTTGCTCTTCTTAAATTACTCATATATTAAAAGTGTAATCCTTTCATGAAAATAAGCAACAGTCCCACAATAATAAGAAGAATGCCTGATATTACCTCAATTGCATGGAAGTATTTCCGAATCTGCTTGAAAGCAACGAAGAACTTGTTTATTGCCCATGCGGTAAGAATGAACGGAATGCCAAGCCCCAAAGAGTATATGGCAAGTAGCAATATGCCTTTCCACATCGTTGTATATGTGCTTGCAGTGGCAAGAATCGCACCGAGTATAGGCCCGACGCACGGCGTCCATCCGGCGGCGAATGCAATGCCTATCACATAAGCACCTATAAGGGTTGCACTGTTCGAACGTTTCACCTGCACCTTTTTTTCGTAGTTCAGGAACTTTATCCTCATAATGCCTGCCGTATGCAAACCGAAAATAATAATGATAATGCCCGCAATCAGTTTGAACGTATTCATGTGCCTTGCAAGAACCCTACCGATAAGGCTTGCCGATGCACCGAGCAATACGAATACCGTGGAAAAACCGAGAACAAATGCTATCGAATTAACAATAATCTTTTTGGAAGAAACCTCACCCGCTTGAATTTCCTGAAGCGACGCACCGGATATGTAAGAAATATATGCCGGTATGAGTGGCAAAACGCATGGCGAAACAAAAGACAGCACGCCTGCAACAAGTGCGGTTATAATAGAAACCTGTGTCAATTTACATCAACTCCTTTCAGCAAATTTGTTGTATTTAACAGTCTATTTTAACTGAAAAAGCGATATTAAGCAAACAAGGAGTTTATATCGAGGAATGCTTCAGAAACAAGTGTTTTATCACCATTCTTTCCGCTAACTCAAATAAGCTATTTAAAGAATATTTCTCTACTTCAAAACTACTATTTTATCACACGCCTCAAGATAATGCTCATTATGAGATATAATAAACAGAATTTTGTTTTTAAAATTTTTCGTTATTTCGTTATAAATCTCCTTAACGGTGCCACTGTCAATGCCCGAGAAAGGTTCGTCAAATATCAAAACATCTTTCTCTCTGTAAAGTAGACGCGCAATTCCTATTCTTTTTCTCTCTCCTCCGGATATCGTTTTCTCGGAAATTACGGTTTGAAAACCATGGGGGAGTTTTTCAAAAAATCCTTTTAAACCTGACTTATTTATTGCGAAAGTCAATCTTTCTCCATTAAAATCGTTTGATAAGGCAATATTAAACGATAAAGTATCGGTGAGTATAGGCACAAATTGGGATAAATATCCTATGCGCTTATATACATTTGCAATTTCATTCAACCTCAATTTA
>JALSNB010000172.1 GCA_026987225.1 Caldisericaceae bacterium | reverse complement strand
GAAGAAGTTGTTAACAAAAATACCGGCCTTGATTTGATCAAATCCCAATGGAAAAATGTATTGGACGAAGTAAAAGATAAAGATAAACCGCTGCATGCTATTCTTGAAAGAGTCAGTCCCGTTGAGGTTAAAGACGATCTTATCGTTCTGCTTGCAGAAAAAAAGTTTTATCTTTCTATTTTGAAAATCGAGAAAAATATTAGAATTCTATCTGATGCAATTTTCAGAGTATTGGGTAAACATTATAGGATAAAATATATTGAACCCGAACCTGAAAAGCATGTTGATATGAAAGAAGATGAAATTGAAAAGGTTAAAAAAAACGAAGTTGTTAATAAAATCTTAACTCTCTTTGACGGAGATATTGTAGATGTAAAAGACGAAGATAAGGAGGATAAACAGTGAGAAACATTAACGATTTAATGAAAAAAGCGCAGGAACTTCAAAAGAAGATGGAAAAGATAGAAGAAGAGCTTGAAAAAGCACGAATAGACGGCGTATCCGGAGGAGGTGCCGTTAAAGCAACTGTCTCAGGTAAGCTGGATCTTATTTCAATTGAGCTGGATAGTGAAATTATAGAGCAGAATGATAAAGAAATGCTCGAGGATCTCATTGTGGCTGCGGTAAGGGAAGCGCAAGAGAAAGCTAAAAAAATCGCTCAGGAAAAATTTGCTGAAATAGGAGGTCTGGGCGGAATTCCCGGTTTTGGAATTCCAAACTAAATGAGTGGTTTTCCGGATAGTGTAGAGCAATTAATAAAGGAGATTTCAGAACTTCCGGGTATAGGGCCAAAAAGTGCCGAAAGAATTGCACTCTACATCGTTGCACAGGATAAACAAAGAGTGGATAGGTTGGTGAATGCAATAAAAGTTGCAAGAGAAAATTTGCATTTGTGCCCTATATGTTTTAATCTTACGGATAAAGAAATTTGCAATATATGTGCGGATGAAAAAAGAGATCACTCTACCGTGTGTGTTGTGGAAGAAGTGAGAGACCTGTTTGCTATAGAAAAAAGCGGAGAGTATCGTGGTGTTTATCACGTATTGCACGGGAGAATCGATCCGATGAATCATGTTTCTACGGATAATTTGAAGATAAAAGAGTTAGTGGAAAGAGTGGCCAAAGGGAATATAAAAGAAGTTATACTTGCAATGAATCCGAATTTTAACGGTGATATTACCGCCCTTTATTTGCAAAAGGTATTGAAACCGTTTGGCGTGAAGATAACAAGAATTGCAACAGGCCTTCCTAAGGGTACTGAAATTGACTTTGTTGATTCTGTAACATTGACTATGGCGATTAAAGACCGCAAGGAAATTAAATAATATACGAGGAGGTAACAATATGAGTGAAATTTTAGCAGTTCAGGGTAGAGAAATTCTTGATTCCCGTGGCAATCCCACGGTTGAAGTCGAAGTACTATTGGAAAGCGGTATTATGGGAAGGGCCGATGTTCCTTCTGGTGCTTCCACAGGTGAATTTGAGGCCGTAGAATTACGTGATGGCGATAAAAAACGTTTTGGAGGTAAAGGTGTTCTTAAAGCAGTTGAGAATGTTAACGGCCCTATTGCAGAAAAGGTTATCGGCATGCTTTCCGAAGAACAGGCCGAAGTTGACAAAGCGATGCTGGAGCTTGACGGGACGCCGAACAAGGGAAAGTTGGGGGCAAATGCAATTTTAGGTGTATCGCTTGCAGTAGCCCGTGCCACTGCCGAGGAATACGGAATTCCTCTTTATAGGTATATCGGCGGTATTAACGGTACTTTGCTTCCGGTACCTCAGTTTAATGTATTAAACGGCGGTAAGCATTCCGATTCGGGTATTGATATTCAAGAATTCCTGCTCATTCCGGCCGGCGCACCTAATTTTAGGGAAGCACTGAGATACGGTGCCGAAATTTACCACACTTTGAAAAATATTCTTAAAAAGGACGGTTATGTTGTTAGCGTAGGTGACGAAGGAGGTTTTGCACCTCACCTTGCGCATAGCGAAGATGCAATAAAATATATTGTAAAAGCGATAGAAGAAGCGGGCTATGAACCCAAAAAAGACGTATATATCGGGATTGATGCCGCTCCGTCCTATTTCTACAATCCTGAAAAAGGAAAATACGTATTCGAAGGAAAAGAAAGAACATCGGAAGACATGATTGAATATTACGAAATGCTTGTTGACAAATATCCAATGATATCAATAGAAGACGGATTGTTTGAGGAAGATTGGGACGGTTGGGTTAAATTGGAAGAAAAACTTGGCAAAAAAGTTCAACTTGTCGGTGATGATATTTACGTAACAAACATCAAGAGATTGCAAAAAGGTATTGAACTTAAGGCATCTAACTCTGTCTTAATCAAACTGAACCAGATAGGTACGCTTACCGAAACCATGGAAACCGTAAATCTCGCAAAGAGTGCTGGGTTTACGCAAGTTGTATCCCACAGGTCCGGTGAAACTGCGGATACGTTTATTTCCGATTTTGTTGTGGGTATGAATATAGGGCAGATAAAGAGTGGTGCTCCTGCAAGAATCGAACGCGTTGAAAAGTACAATCAACTTATGAGGATCGAAGAAGAACTTGGGGAAGCTGCCAGGTTTGCAGGAAAGGATATCTTTAGGAATTTTTCTAATAGATAAGATATATGCCCGAAATAGTAGAAATTGAAATTTTACGCAAAGAATCACAGCAATTGCTGTTAGGAAAGCAAATAGAAGAGGCTATTGTTAATAAAGAGAACATTCTTAATATGGGCGGGGGAGAATTCTCCCGCCTTGTTAAGGGAGCCAAATTCGTGAATTCGAGAAGAAAAGGTAAAATTCTGATATTGGATCTGTCCAATGATTTTTCCGTCGTAATTCATTTTTTGCTGACCGGATTTATGAAGATTGTTGACCAGTGCGATAAGAACAAAGTCCAGGTGGGATTTTTGCTTTCCGATGGTAGTTGTCTTTATATCGGTGGGATTATGCGGGGCGGATTTGTCAAACTTTTGAAGACAAGTAAAGTTTTTGAAGACGAATCGCTGAAGAAATTGGGCATTGATGCTATGAGCCTTGATTTTACATTGGAAAAATTTAATCGCATTCTTGCTGAAAACGGAAAGAAAAAAATAAAGCAAATTTTAATGGATCAGAGTTTGATTGCGGGAATAGGCAATGCTTATTCGGACGAAATTTTGTTTGTTGCTGGAGTGAGGCCGGACAGAAAAGCTGCTACACTTACAGGTGAGGAAGCGGAGAGAATATTTAAAGCGATTTTTGAGGTTTTTAAAGAATCGGAAAAATTCGGTGGAGAAAGTGAACTTTCATTCGTTCACCTAAATGGTAAAAAAGGAGAATTTCAAAATCACTTTAAAGTCCATAAGCGAGAGGGACGGCCATGTCCGCGTTGTGGTACTCCCATACATCTCATTAAAGTAAACGGCCGTTCTACGTATTATTGTCCTAATTGCCAAAAATAATGCGTGTAGAATGCTTGACAGAAATAATAAAATTGTTAATCTATATAGGAATTTTTTAATAGGAGGTAAATAGATGCCAATATTAAGGTCTTCTAAAAAAGATGTAAGAAAGAGTGAAAAGAGAAGAGAAAGAAACGAATTTTATAGAGTTGCTTTGAAAAGGGCTCTTGATTTTGCAAGGAAAAGCAACTATTCCGAAGAAAAAGTAAAAGAAGCAATAAAGGTTATTGATAAACTCGAAGCAAAAGGTATTCTTCATAAAAATACGGCTGCGAGAAAAAAATCAAAGTTGATGTTGAAATTTCACGCGGCACAAAAATCTTCGGAAGAATAAATTATCATATCTTTTCAACAAAAAGCCGTAATTGAAGGGGAAGCTCAATTTCCCCCTTTTTGCTTTTCACATCCAATTCCGTAAGGGCATTAAACTTGTTGATTATATCGTTATAACGAGCCTTATCTGTGAGAGGCAATAGTTTGTTTATAATAAATTGCGGATAGATTTTACCGGTTTCTATGATTTCTTTCTTTGAAAATCCTCTTTCCGAAAGTTCTTTTATAAATGCCATTTGCATGAAAGTTTTTATAAGCAGTGAGAGGAGTTGTTCTGGACTCGACTCTTCCGAATTTAGAAATTCTTTTAGTAGCTTTAATGCTTTCGTTCTTTTTTCTGCAATTATTGCATCGATCAGATCAAAAATTTTTATTTCCGGCGTGTAATCTACTACTGCCATTACATCTTCTCTTGTTATTTCTTTACTATCTCCTACAAATAGAGAAAGTTTTTTAATTTCGGATGAGATTAGGTACAAATCCGAATCTACTCTTTCAATAAGCTCCGAAATTGCATCGTTTGTTATTTTTTTGCCGTTTTCTTTTGCTTTTCTTCTTATCCATGCTTTTAACATTGTTTGAGTTATGGAATACGAATTAACTATTGTGCTGTTTTTTTCTTTGGGCGAAAGTTTTGTATCCGAATTGAAAATCATTACCAATGTTGAAAAATCCGGTATTTCGAATGCCATTATTTTTTTTATATCCGATTTTTTGATTTGCTCGGCATCTTTTACTATTATTAATTTCGCTTTTCCGAACGGCGGCGTGCTGATAGAGTGAGATAATTCGTTTGCCGTGGTGTTTTTGCCATACATTGTAGCAAAATCAAATGCTTCTGTTTCTTTGTCTATCAAATTTTCTTTTAACGCCGTAACGATATTGTTTTTGAGATAATCTCCTTCCGGGCTGATGAGGAGGTAAAGCCTATGAATTTTACCTCCTCTTATTTCTTTTAATACATCAATTGCCTTTTTATCCATTCGATTACGGATAAATTTTTTCCAAAAGGCGAGGGAAAGGAATTGTTTCTCTCACGTGCGGTAATTTTGCTATCCATGCAACGGTTCTTTCCAATCCTATCCCAAACCCCCCGTGTGGCACGGAACCGTATTTTCTCAAATCGAGGTACCATTTATAGTCTTCTTCCGATAATCCGTTTTCCTTTAATCTTTTTAATAGCAGATCGTAATCGTCTATTCTCTGGCTTCCGCCTATTATTTCTCCGTATCCTTCAGGTGCTAACAGATCAGCTGCAAGAACCGTTCCGGGATTGTCCGGGTCCGGTTTCATATAGAAAGCTTTTGCACCCGTAGGGAAATTGTGGACGAAAACGGGTTTGTCAAATTGTGCGGCAAGTATTGTTTCTTCGTCACCGCCAAAATCGTCTCCCCACTCGAGGTGTTTTCCGTGTTTCTCCAATATTTCAAGTGCCTCTTTGTAAGATATTTTCGGGAAAGGAGGTTTAACTTTTTCAAGTACGGTGGTGTCCCGTCCGATAATTGAAAGTTCGTTTTGGCAATTTTTCAGAACTTCTTGCACAACGTATGTTATCATTTCTTCTTGGATTTTCATGTTTTCTTCAAACGTTATGTATGCAATTTCCGGCTCCAACATCCAGAATTCCATAAGATGTCTTCTCGTTTTTGATTTTTCCGCCCTGAATGTCGGCCCGAAGCAATAGACCTTGCCGAATGCCATTGCCGCAGCTTCCATATATAATTGCCCGCTTTGAGAGAGAAATGCAGGTTTTCCGAAGTAATCCGTTTCAAACAGTGTGGTGGAACCTTCGCATGCGTTAGGTGTAAGTATAGGTGCGTCAACTAATGTAAATCCTCTGTTATCAAAAAAATCTCTCAGTGATTTTTCTATTCTGTGCCTTATCCTTAGAATTGCCCACTGCCTTTTGGAGCGTAGCCATAAGTGCCTGTGCTCCATAAGAAAGCCTACTCCGTGCTCTTTCGGTGTAATGGGGTAATCTTTTGTAATCTGTATGATTTCGAGATCTTTCAGTAAAAGTTCGTATCCTCCTGGTGCACGTTTGTCTTCTCTTATAATACCCTTTACGATTACCGAGGATTCCTGTGTGAGTTTTTTTGCTTTTTGAAATATTTCTTCCGGAACATCGTTTTTGGAAACAACGGACTGTATAATTCCGGTTCCGTCCCTTATGAGCAAAAATATAATCTTTCCGCTGGAGCGGGTATTGTAAATCCAACCTTTAATCGTTACTTCTTTGCCTACATTATTTTTTGCTTCTTCTATATACATCTGTATGCCTCCTTTAAAAATTGCGATGGTTAGGAAGATTTTATATTAAAGTGTGAAAAAGTCAAATTATCGTATGAGTAAGATTACTGATTTGCCCTGCACTCGGGGCATAAAGGATACGGTGGAATATTTTCTATAAGGATGTCCCTTGCTATTTTGTCTATATCTATAACTCCGTTTTGATAAGGCAACACTCTGAGTTCTTCCAGATCCCTTTCTTCTTTTCCTTGAGCGGTATTCAGGAAGTACTGCGGTATGTAACTCTCCGAAATATCTATTTCAAAATTTTGCTTGAATTTTTTAAGGCACTTTACACACGTGAGCTCTACCGTTGCTGAAAGATGTCCTTCAAAAAATACTTCTTCGCTTCCTACATACGTAAGTGTCCCTTCTATATGTATGGGTGTGATCAGCGTACCCTGTTCGCCCAAATCTGCATTTTTGATATACGTATCTATTTTAATCTTCTCGTTGTTCTTTATCCTCTGAATCGGTATTTTCATACATCAAACTTTCCTTTCCTTCTTTTATTGCGCTCTCCGCTTTTTTGAGCACGCTTTCTATTTTGGCAAGAACGTTGATTGCGTAATGCTCCGCTTCATTTATAATGTTGTTTGCTTCTTCTCTTGCTTCTTTTATAATACGTTCTTTTTCTATTTCCGCTTCTTTTATTACTGTGGATTCGGAAATGAGCTTTTTTTGTTCTTCCTTTGCTTTTGTAATAATATCCTGGCTTTCTTTATAAGCATTTTGTAAAATTTCTTCTCGTTTTTTATCTATAAAGAAAGCTTTTTTCATTTCTCCGGGTAACATCTGCTCTATCTGCTCCAGCCTGGACAAAATGTTATCTTTATCCACGCTAACGTATCTTGAGAACGGAACTTTTTTGGCATTGATAATTTCCTGTTTTAATTTGCGGATTTCGTTTAAAACGGACTTTTCGTTCATTATTTCCTCCTCGTTTTTAGTTTTTCCGCAACGCATTTCGGTACGAAATTGGATACGTTGCCTCCGTAGGATGAAATTTCCCTCACTATACTGGAGCTGAGAAAGATATATTGCCTGCTACTCATTATGAATATTGTTTCTATTTCCGGGTAGAGTTCGCTGTTTGTCAGAGCCATTTGGAACTCATAATCGAAATCGGAAACGGCCCTTAATCCCCTTAACACGAATCTTATATCGTGTTCTTTGAGATAGTGGACGAGTAGGGTGTCAAGTACCGCTACATTGACGTTTTTTATTTCTTTTGTGGCGCACTTCACCATATTGAGGCGTTCCTCTATGGAAAATAGTGTGTTTTTTTCTTTTCTTACCGCAACAAGAATTGTAAGAACGTCAAAAATTTCCGCCCCTCTTTTTATTACATCCATGTGTCCGTTTGTTATCGGGTCGAATGTTCCCGGATAAACAGCAATTTTATTCATATGATAATTATATCTTTTTATATAAATGTTGCAAATTGGGTAAAAATCTGTAAAATGTGGGCGTATGAAAAAAATGTTGGTAGTGCTTTTGGCAGGTTTGTTTTTGTTTACTGTTGGGTGTAGCGGTAAATCTGTAAAGAAAACCGTTAAAGTTCCTTCCATTGTAAATTTAAAATTGGATGCTGCAGAAAAAACGCTTGAAAAGGAAGGATTGATTCTTCAGGTTGTATCGTCAAAATATTCTGAGACTGTGCCGCTTGATTTTATTATTTCTCAAACCCCTCTTCCGGGCGAGAAAGTAAGGGAAGGCACTATAGTAAAAGCGGTTATTAGTAACGGTTCGAAGAATGTTACTGTTCCTAATCTTGTGGGCAAAAGTTTTGAAGATGCCGTTTCTATTCTTCAAAGCATAGGGCTTTCCGTAGGCGATATATCCGAAAAAGAAGATAAAAGCCCCGTAGGGACAATTCTTTCACAGAGTCCTAAAGACGGAACTCTTTTGCCTCCAAATAGCGATGTAAAGCTCACTGTAAGCCTCGGTCAATTCGTAACGATGCCCAATGTAATCGGCATGCATGTGAATGATGCAAAGGCGCTTCTTGAAAAAGACGGTTTTCGCATATCCCATATAGATGTGGATAAAAGTCTCAAAGTGTATGGCAACGTTGTTCTTTATCAGTATCCTATGCCAGGGCTTAAGGTCAGGCAGGGCGTGGAAGTGAGGTTGAAAGTTTCTCAATGAAATTTACGATAGCGCCATCAATTTTGTCGGCTGATTTTTCTGATCTTTCCGGAGAATTAAAAAAGATTAATGCTATTTACGATAGTTGGGTGCATCTCGATGTAATGGACGGCCATTTTGTTCCGAACCTCACTTTTGGCCCGTGTGTTGTTAAAAGTATAAGGAATGTTTCCGATATATTTTTTGATGTGCACCTCATGGTGGAGTATCCTGAAAATTTAATCGGAGCATTTTATAATAGCGGTGCAAATGCCATTACTTTTCACATAGAATCGACACATTTTCCCATGCGGCTTATAAAAATGACGAAAGAATTCGGTGTTAGAGTCGGTGTGGCATTGAACCCGGCAACTCCTGTAGAACAAATTTTTCCTATTCTGGAATTTCTCGATATTGTTCTCGTGATGAGTGTGGAACCCGGTTTTTCCGGTCAAAAATTCATTCCGTTTTCTTTAGAAAAGATTCGGCGTATTGCAGATTTTAGAAAAAAGCATGGCTTAAATTTTCTTATTTCGGTTGACGGTGGAGTAAACGAGGAAACTGCAAAAAACATACTTTTAGCAGGAGCCGATGTTCTTGTAATGGGGAGCTATTTCTTCAAAAACGATTACAATCGGGTTGTAAAATTCATCGAGCATTTAAGAGAAAAATAGCGCTCTTTCGAGCGCCTTTTTTAGTTTGCCGTTATAAATCTCTGTATTTTTGAGAGTATTACTCTTTTTGGTACTGCCCCCACAATTTGCTCTTCTACTTTTCCGTTTGCAAATATCATAAGCGTGGGGATACTCATAATGCCGTATTGTATTGCGATGTTTTGATTGTCATCTACGTTTACTCTTACGACTTTTATTTTTCCTGAGTATTCTTTTCCGATTTCTTCTACAATGGGTTCTATCATTTTACACGGCACGCACCATTCGGCCCAAAAATCCACAAGCACGGGAATTTGAGATTCAAGAACTTCTTTTTTGAAGTTTAATTCTGTTACGTCCATAAAACCTCCTAATTTTCCGAGAGTAAACTGTCTATTTCTTTGCTAAACGTTTCTTCCATGTTCGGATCATATCCTACTATCATTTTTGCAATATTTCCGTGTTTGTCTATGAAAAAGAATCTTGGGATACTTGTTGCACCGTATTCGTTTGCTACCGTTCCGCTTGCATCGCTTATTACAAGATACGTGATCCCTTTTTCTTTTATAAATTGCCTCACTGCATTTCTGTTTGCAGCATTGTCAAGGTTGATTCCGATTACAACCACTCCTTTGTCTTTGTATTTTTTATACAGCGCTTCGACGTGAGGTATGGTCATTCTGCAAGGGCCGCACCATGTTGCCCAGAAATCCAATAAAACTACTTTTCCCTGAAGGTCTGAAAGATGCATAACTTTTCCGTTTGACGTTTGCCATGAAAAATCAGGTGCTTTTTGCCTGTCAGGATGCGTATTGTTCGTTGTATTGCCGGAATTTGAAGTGCTTCCGCTATTTGTTTGAGGAGAACTTTTTGGCGTTCCGCATCCTGCAAATATAGGCACTGCAATTAAAAGTATCACAACCAAAATCAAAATTTTCTTTTTCATTTACTACTCCTTTCGCATAGTTTTTGTTAATTATACTTGATTTAACCGGACGGTCAAGTTAAAACTTTGACTTTGTTTGTTCTTTAATCTCTTTTATAATCCGTTTTAATTCGTTTCTGTCCGAATAGTTGCTCGAAAAGCGCACCTCGTAATATCTGTAAATGAGGTATTTTATTTTTTTAAAAACACCTTTCCTCTTTGCATATTCTATGAGTGTCTCGTTAGGTTTTTTATCCGTTCCGATACTTTTTGAGATAATGTAGCCTACATCTGTTTTGGAAACGTAACGTTCCTTTTTCACCCATACATATATTAAAAGAATAATAGATAGCAGTATAATCCAAATTCTCCATTTTCTCACTATCTTTTGCAGAATGCCAAACAACGTGTTGATTCCTGTTCCGATACTTGTTATTCCCTTTTGCATGCTTTTCAGTGCAGAAATTTGCTTTGCACTGTCATATGTAATAACATTCCTATACCATGACATTTTGATGCTATCCATAATAAGCGAAATCTTTGAAACTTTTGGTACTGAAGCTGGAGGTGTGGGGTCGAACCTTATCCATCCCTTATCTTTGATATAAATCTCAGCCCATGCATGAGCATCTTTTTCTCTTACTATAAAGTATTTTCCGTCCGGGTTATACTCTCTTGTTACAAATCCGGATACAAGACGGGCGGGTATACCGTTTTCTCTTGCGAAAAGTATGAAGGCCGTTGCAAAATGTTCGCAATAACCGCTTTTTCTGTTCAATATGAAGTCCGTTATTGAATTGGCAGTTGGATTTAGTGAATATTTATAATTCTGTTTTAGAAAGTTTTCTATTGACTCTGCCTTTTCCGATATTGTTGTGCCTTTTGCCGCATTTTTGGCAATTTCTTTAAATTTTTCCGGAAGAGGAGGAAGCTGAAGGTATTTTTCAAGATTCTTGTCTGTTGTTATTTTTACTAAGTTTATACGGGAAATGCCGGGTATACTGCTAAATGCATCATATTTAATCGTTTTGTAGTAGATATTGTCCGTGAAAAAATCTCCGAACTTGTTTCTTTTCAGGTAGATAAATTCTCCGTGAATGCCGAAAAACTTATCCGGTCCGAATAAAACGCTTGTTCCGGTGGGTTCAAGATATACGGTGA
>JALSNB010000171.1 GCA_026987225.1 Caldisericaceae bacterium | reverse complement strand
ACATTTTCTCGAATATTCCGTTCATTACATCGGAGATTGAAAATTTGCCTTCTTCTTCGGAGATTACGGAATGCAAAACAATTTGCAACAGCACATCGCCCAATTCCTCCTTTATACCGGAAAAATCCTCTCTTTTTATCGCTTCGGCAAGTTCGAGCGATTCTTCTATAAGTTCGGGAACAAGAGACTTATGCGTCTGTTCTCTATCCCACGGGCATTGCCTTCTCAGTAGTTTTATCAGCTCGTTAAAATTGTAAAAACTATTCAACTCTTCGCTCATGTAGTAAAGCAGAATATGCTTTTCGAAATCCGAAAGAAATTCCCTTTGCTCACTGCTCCAATTTACATTGATTTTGCTTCTTACGATACGTTCGGCGTCAAGCAACGTTTTTCCAGTATAAATAAGATAAAGCGTAGCATACAGGGGGCTTCTCGATACTCCGTTATCGCAGTGAATCAAAAACGGAAAACGCACTTTTTTCAAAAAAGCGGCATAAAGAAGAAATTCTCTTAATTCGAAAGGGTCGGGAGCGGCAAACTCTTCGACCGAAAACGTGCGGTGCTCCATATCGGAAGGTAATAAACCAGGCGGAAAATTCCTGTCAGTAAGGGATATTACGGCACGAATGCCATCCTTTTTCATGTTTTCAAAATCCTTTACGGACGGAAAACCACCGACTGCAATTTCGTTTTCAATGATCCAATTATACATAAACTTTTCCTCCGATAGTGTTTAAAACAATATAGATTTGTTCGATAATATTTCTTCCGTTCGTTTCAAACGAAAGGTAATCCTTTCCTATGCGCACGGTTTCATTGTTCATTAAAAGTTTCTGGAGCCCTTCGGGAGAAATACGGTTTTGCTTATCAATCGTAAAGAAAATCCGTTTGTTTTCCTGAAAAATTTCCTTTACGCCAATCTCTCTCATAATCGCATAGCACTTTCCCACCGAAAGGAGATTTTCAACTTCTTTAGGGATTTTTCCGAATCTGTCAAAAAGCTCGTCACGAATCCTGTCGATTTCCGCGGTATCAATCGCATTTGTAATTCTCCTGTAGTAATCCATACGCTCGGAATTTAGCGGCACAAAGCTTTGCGGAATAAAATAGTTTTCATTGACTCTTATCGATACGTCTTTAATTTCGGGCTTCTTTTCTCCCCTAAGCTCTGCTACCGCTTCCTCGAGCAAACTCACGTACAGGTTATAACCCACCGAAACAATATGGCCGTGTTGTTCTTTGCCCAGTATATTGCCCGCACCTCTAAGTTCCAAGTCTTTCATTGCAATTTTGATTCCAGCTCCCACCCCGGTAAATTCTTCTATTGTCCTAAGCCGCTCCTCTGAAATCGCCCTTAGCCCCTTGTTCGGAGTAAAAAGAAAATACGCAAACGCTCTTAAATGCGATCTGCCTATGCGCCCTCTCAACTGATACATCTGCGAGAGGCCGAAGTTTTCGGCGGCATCCACGATAAGCGTATTCACGGTTGGGATATCAATTCCGTTTTCTATAATAGTCGTGGAAACCAAAACGTCGATTTTTCCTTCATAGAAAGAAAGCATCACTTCTTCAAGATCCGTTTTGTCCATCTTTCCATGAGCAACGGCCACTTTTGCATTGGGAACAAACGCCCTGACTTTTTCCGCAAAAGAATATATGCTTTCAATTCTGTTATGCACGATAAAAACCTGCCCATTACGGGAAAGTTCGAATTCGATTGCTTTTTTCACAATATCCCAGTTAAACGGAGAAACAAAGGTTTTTACAGGAAGTCTTCCGGGAGGCGGCGTATTGATCATGGAAATCGATTTCAAATTGACGAGTGCCGTATGAAGCGTTCTCGGAATCGGGGTTGCGGTTAAAGTAAGAACATCGATATTTGCCTTTAATTGCTTTATCTTTTCTTTGTCTTTTACTCCGAATTTTTGCTCTTCGTCAATTATGAGAAGCCCGAGATCTTTGAATTTCACATCTTTGGAAAGAATCCTGTGGGTTCCGATAACAATGTCAAGCGTACCGTTCTTTAATTTCTTTAAAATCTCTTTCACCTGTCTTGTAGGAGTAAAACGGGAAAGCATACCTATTTCCACAGGGAACAAATGCAAACGTTCCTTCAATGTTCGTTCGTGCTGAAGCGCAAGCACCGTTGTGGGAACGAGAAACGCTACCTGCTTTCCGTTCATAACGGCTCTAAATGCCGCTCTTATTGCAATTTCGGTTTTTCCGTAGCCCACATCACCGCAAATAAGCCTGTCCATAGGCAACGGTTTTTCCATATCCCTAAAAACGTCTTCCATTGCCTTTTGTTGATCTTCCGTAAATTCATACGGAAAAGAAAGAGCGAGGATTTTTTCCTCTTTAACAAAAGGTTTGAACGGGAATCCGCCTTTGATCTTTCTTTCGGCTTCCACCCTTAACATTTTCATCGCAAGTAGTCGGGCGCTTTCCGCAGCCTTCTTTTTAGTTTTTTCCCATTCGGTTCCGTGCAATCTGTTCAATGCGACAATGCGCCTGTCGCCTATATACCGCTGGACAAGCCCGATCCTTTCAAGCGGAACGTATAGCTTTTCACCGTCTCTGTATTGAATAAGAAGAAATTCTTTTTCAACACCGTTTTGCTCTATACGTTTGAGTCCCTCGAAAAGCCCTATGCCAAAATCTTTATGCACAACGTAATCACCCACGGAAAGCTCTTCTATACTTGAAATTTCTTTACTAAAAACAACCTTTTTAT
>JALSNB010000170.1 GCA_026987225.1 Caldisericaceae bacterium | reverse complement strand
TAAACGTGGACAAAGATTTCGATTGGCAAAATCCGGAATTGGAGCCTATGTGGGAAGCAACGAGAAAATACGGAACGCCCTATTTTGCAAATTTTGTCAACTCCGATCTTAAACCCGAAGACGCCCGATCGATGTGCCTTGAGGAAAACGAGGAAATTATAGTAAAAGATAAGAACGGGTTTATTGAAAAGGGTAAGATCAAGGACTTGGTTGAGAAATATAAAAAGGGTGCTTTTGATTCCGACGGATGGGCCGATGTAAGTTCAAAACCGCAGTCCCTTTCTTTGAATTTTGTTAGCGGAAAGGTTGAATGGGCGGATATTATCGGATTCCTGCGGGTTGAAGACGATAAGATTGTGCAAATTACGACCGAAGACGGGAAAACGATTAAAACGTCTTCAAAGCACCTCGTTCCGCTTTTCGGAACAAACGGGCTAAAAAACGTTTTTGCAAAGGATGTAAAAGCGGGTGATTATCTGTTATCTTTAAAAACCGCCGCTCGCTCTTTAAACAACGAATATCCGAAGATAGATGATTTAACGTTAAACGAGGATCTCGCAAAGATTTTGGGATATTTTACGGCAGACGGAAATTATCTTTTCGAAACGAGAAAGGGATACACGTATTTCGGTATGCCCAAAGGAATGCAATTTACATTTAACGGCATTACCAAAGAGCATCTGTCCGAAATGAGAATGCTCGTAAGAAAAGTGTTCGGCGTTGAACCTAAGGAGAAAAAAGATCCGAGGTACAATTCTTATTATATGTACGTATATAATTCCGATGTGAGCCGAAAGCTTTACAATGCCGGATTTAAAAAGTACGGCAAACTTCCGAATATTTTGTTTAATGCGCCTCGTTTCGTTATAAAAGCGTTTTTGGAATATCATTTTAAAGGCGACGGTTACAAAAGCAGAAAAGAAATTCATATAAATGACGTTGATCTTGCAAAAGACTTGGTTATTCTTTACGGTTTGGTAGGCACTCCCGTTACATACAAGGAAAGAGAAAACAGTCAGGTAATCAGAATTCAGCATCGGAACGGAAGCAACAATAAGAAGAACGGGACGCTTTCCACTCCTCTTATGTATCAACGCGTACCGGGTTTTGCGGCAAAATCTACGTATAGAGTGCCGGGATTGGTGAAAAGCAGAATGGTAGGGCTTCCTACACTTGAAAAGTACGATGCCGCAACCGAAATGTCCGATTTTATCAAAAACAGCGATTTTTATATTACACGTGTGAAAGAAGTTAAGATTACAAAATTGAAAACACCCCGGTATTTCTATGATATCGAACTTGATAAGAACCATCTTTTTGTCCATTCTCTCGGAACGATTACCCATAATTGTTGCCGGTTGAGGCTCGACACAAGAGAATTGAGGAAAAAAGGCGGGGGATTGTTCGGTGCGAATCCGTTGACAGGATGTTACGACGAAAAGACTGAAATTTTAACAACAGATGGGTGGAAACTTTTTAAAGATTTGACTCTAAATGACGAAGTTTTTACACTGTCAGAAGATAACAGAATAGAAGTTCACAAACCCGTAAGACTCTTTAAATATGACTGGGACGGATACCTTTACAGGTTTAAAGCAAAATCCCTTGATCTTCTCGTTACACCTAATCACAAAATGGTAGTTGATACGACATTCGGAGAAAGAAAATTTGTAAAAGCCGAAGATTTTGTCCCGAATACCTATAGAATACCTAAGCGTGGTATATGGAACGGAGTAAAGAAAGAATACTTTATGTTGCCGTCTGTGGACATATTAATAGGAGCTGGGCCTCAATCACATTTTACGGAGGAAGAAATCGAGGAAATACGGAACCTTAAAAAAGAGCATAGTGTCCGGCAGATTGCTAATAAATACGGTGTGGATCGTGTGACTGTATACAATATTTGCACAAAGGAAAATTACGGAAACCGTGAGAGAGTCAGAACAAGAATCGTACTCCCTCCTTTAAGGATCAAAATGAATGATTGGCTGAAATTTTTCGGTATTTATCTTGCGGAAGGGAGTTTTGACAATGATAAAATCGCCAAAAGTCACGGGTACAGGGTTTTTATTACTCAATCAAAAGAAAGTACACGCAAAGAAATTAAGGAGGTACTTGATAAACTTCCGTTCAATTATAGGGAAATTGAAAGCGGTTTTGTTATTACAAACAAACAACTATGGAGTTATGTAAAACAATTCGGGCATTGCTATAATAAATTTATTCCCAAGGAGATTAAAAATTTATCGAGAGATCAGTTGCAGATACTTTTTGATTGGCTTGTAAAAGGCGATGGGCACGTAAGGCCGTTGAGAGGCATTGCAAAGGTAAGGCAAATGACTTACTACACGGTATCAAAAAGGCTTGCGGATGACGTTCAGGAAATTGCGATGAAACTCGGATATATGGCCACCATAACCGTAAGACAGTCCAGAGTTAGTTATATCAGGGGAAGGAAAATAATGTCCGATGTACCTCAATATACTGTTGGCATTCAACAGTCTTCTCATTACAGGTTGAGAGAAAATAATATAAAACGTGAATATTATAGGGGAAAAGTATATTCATGCGAAGTAAAAAATCATACTTTATTCGTAAGGCGCAATGGCAAAGTGGCTTGGTCCGGAAATTCGATAGGAGTGATTACCATCGATCTGCCGAGAGTCGGCTATCTTTCCAAAACAAAAGAAGAGTTCTTCGACAAAATTGCCGAAATTATGGATGCGGCGAAGGAC
>JALSNB010000169.1 GCA_026987225.1 Caldisericaceae bacterium | reverse complement strand
TTTCTGCTCCGGTGATCTTATAACGTGCGGAACGGAAAGGGAAAGATAAACGAGAAGAACTGACAGAACAAACAACGCAAATACTTTAAAGGCTTTTCTGAGGTAATACGTAGACGTGCCTAATAATCCCATGCCCACCTCCCATAATCGTATTTAACATAAAACTTATACTGCGAAGTATCAAAGCCTTCGAAACGATTTTTCTTTTTATTTATCGCTATTATATTATAAATTTTATTTTGTTTTCGAATATTTGCAAATGAGAGTGGAGATGCCTTTCAATAATTTGTTTACGTATCTCCATACAAATCGATTTGTCAAAATAGCGAGTATGCTGTGAAAAGAAGGGTTTTCCACTTATAAATAATAGGTTTCTGAGACGATAAAATCTGGCGGATTTTTATCGAAATTGCATATTTAAGAATGCAGATAAACAGAGGATTTATTGATATATTACTTTTGAGGTAGGGTTAAATTAAAAGGTAATTTTAAGAAATGCAGATAAAATCGGGGTTTTAAGATGCCATTTAAACGCATTTTAAGCGATAGGTACCCCTAATTATACCTCCTAACTCCAAATCGGAATTTTTAGGGGTGTTTAAAGAGCAAATTCGAATTAAGAGTCTGTTTATAAGGGTTTTACGGGCATAACTTTTTTCCAAAAAATTGACAGTAAGGCACGTGCAAAAATTTTGCTTGCGTCTTTGTTATTTGAAAACAATAAAAAGGCTTGCAGAAATACGGATCGGATTTTTACAGTATTAAAACCGTAGAGATACGTGCCGAGATTTTATTTACGTCTTTGATATTTAAAGATAATAGAAGCACTTGCGGAAATTTTGAACGGTTCTTTAATATTTTGAAACGATTAAAATACGTGCGGAAATTTTAGTCATATTTCCTTTATTCGAAAAGATAGGCTTCAATAGTTATCTAATCTTTTGAAACAATAGGCAATTTTGCATAAATCATATTTACATTTTCGTTTTTCAAAAACAATAAACGAACATGCGGAAACTTTGATCATGCTTTGATATTTTACGATGAGTATTAGAGCAGATATAAATTTTATTTTTCGTTTTTGAGGTTTCAAGCGATTGAAAGACGCTCGCAAAATTCAATTGTGTTTTGCTATTTTGAAGTAATAAAATTTTGTGGAGGTTTTGATATGTTTTCGAAATTTGCCGATTATAATAGAACGTGTAAAAATTTTATTTCCGCTTCGCTATTCGCAACCGTTAGAGAACAGGTAAAAGTTTTTGATGCCATTTTTATCATTTCAAAACAACAAATACGCTTGCAGAAATTCAACTTGTCATTTTTAAACCATAGGAAAAAATTTTATTGAAATTAGCGGAAAACACTATTTGAGGCTCAATAAAATACGGAAAACTTTCGAAGAAAGCGAATGCATAAAGAAAAACGGTATTTCAAACAATCTCAATGGTATAGTTTTCTATAACAACCCTGTAATCCTTTTCCACAAAAGAAATGACTTTTGACAGAGTGCTGTGAAGGTGCGCCCTGTCCGTGTTTACCGCAACAACGGCAACCGTCGCACGGCGAAAAGTATCCTGACTATCCGTTTCGGCAACAGACACGTTAAAGTTTTGCCTTATTTTCGAAAAAAGGCTTGCACACACCTGACGCTTATCCTTAAGAGAAAACGTGCCCGGTATGGCAAGCCTCATCGTGCAAATTCCTATTTGCATTAAAGAACTGTCTTTTCAGTCTCCTTATCAAAAAGATGCACGTATTCCACGTCTATGTAGAGTTCAACCGTATCACCGATCGAATAGTCGCGTGCCGCACTGACACGTGCAACGGCAACGATATCACCGAGCTTAAAATGTATGAATGTCTCCGAACCCATCATCTCAATAAAATCGACAGTGATTTTTACAGGCTCCATCGTATGTTTACTGCCCTCGCCTATTTCGGGTTCGTCATAGAAATCTTTGGGCCTTATACCCATAATCATGTCTTTGCCGATGTAGCCCTTCTCCTCAAGCGTTTTGCCCTGCTCTTTAAGGAGTTTTATTTTGAAATGCTCCGATGTTGCATAGTAATCATTACCTTCTTTTGTAATTTTTACGTCGATAAAGTTCATTGGCGGAGTGCCGACAAACCCCGCAACAAACTTGTTAACAGGTTTGTCATAGACTTCTTTTGGACTGCCTACCTGCTGTATGACGCCTTTATTCATTACAACAACCCTGTCTCCGAGAGTCATTGCTTCAACCTGATCGTGCGTCACGTAAATAGTCGTAACACCAAGCCTTTTGTGGAGTTTTATGAGTTCTCCCCTTGTCTGCACCCTGAGCTTTGCATCGAGGTTTGACAGAGGTTCGTCCATAAGGTAAACCTGCGGATTCCTCACTATCGCCCTTGCAAGCGCAACCCTCTGCCTCTGCCCGCCGGAGAGTTCTCTCGGTTTTCTGTCAAGAAGGTTTTCAAGCCCCAGCATTGCAGCAGCTTCTTTTACACGCCTGTCAATTTCGTCTTTCGGCATCTTTCTCAAACGGAGCCCGAAGGAGATATTCTGATAAACGTTCATATGCGGATAAAGAGCATAGTTCTGGAAGACCATCGCAATGTTCCTGTCTTTTGGCGGGACATCGTTCACAAGTTTGTCACCGATGTATATCTCTCCGCTTGTCGGCTCTTCCAACCCCGCAATAAGCCTCAGAGTAGTCGTTTTACCGCACCCGGAAGGCCCGAGCAATACCAAAAACTCACCGTCTTCAACGTGAAGATTCGACTTATTTACAGCAACAACATTTCCAAACTTTTTCGTAACATCTTTTAAGATTACGTCTGCCATCTCACTCTCCTTTACCCATTTTTGCCTTTTTACCGCAATTTTCTAAAATTATAGTTTTATATAAAATATAGTCAAGTTTTAAAAAATGCAAAGGAGTTTGAAGAATGAAAAAAAATAACGTTGTCGTGTGGCTTCATATGCATCAACCGGATTATTTCGACCCCGTCAGCAAAACACAGTATCTCCCATGGGTAAGAAGGCACGCGTTGAGCGGATACTACACGGTTGCAAAATTGCTAAGCACGTACCCCGCCCGAATAAACATAAACTTTTCCGGAATTTTGATAAAACAAATCTCGGACTATGCGGAAAATAACGTAAACGAATATTACAAAGCGCTTGAAGAAAAAGATGCAAAAAGCCTTACGGAAAGCGAAATCAATTTTATCATTCTACACTTTCTCGTTCCGCTTCCCAATGCAAATTCGGCAAGGTTCAAAGAACTGCTTTCCAAAAAAGAAAGAAGAGAAAAATTTTCAACTGACGAGATAAGGGACGCCCAAGTATTGTTCAGCCTTTCCGCTTTTTCTCCGCTCATAGAAGACGTAAAAGCATTGAAAGCAAAAGAGAGGAATTTTACGGAGCAGGACAAGCAGCTCATAAAACAGACGGAAAACAAAATTATCGGCTCTCTTATCGGTATGTACAAAAATCTCTATGAAAGCGGACAAATAGAACTTACGATTACACCTTTTTACCACCCGATTTTACCGCTCCTCATTGATTCGAACAGTGCAAAGGAGAGCAAAGAGGATTCGATTCTTCCTTACGGGCGTTTCATGCACCCTGAAGATGCGTCGAAACAAATTAAAACGGCTATCGAAATATTCGAAAAAACATTCGGAAAAAAGCCTCAAGGGATGTGGCCTGCTGAAGGAAGCATCTCGAACGAAGCGGTAGAGCTAATAAAGGAGAACGGAATAGAATGGATCGGCACGGACGAAGCGGTTCTCAGAATGAGCAAAACAAACGGGCCGCCCGATTCAAGCGTATGGAATGCACACGGAATGAAAATACTTTTCAGAGATCATGCTTTATCGGATAAAATCGGTTTTGTTTACAACAAAATGCAGCCCGCTAATGCGGCAGACGATTTTTACAACGCCGTGCAAAGCGCCGAAAAAACAAAAGTCGTTATTTTGGACGGAGAAAACCCGTGGGAATTCTATCCGAACAGCGGTATCGACTTCCTGAAAGCATGGTTTTCAAAAATAGAGGAAATTACCGTTTCGGGCTCGGAGGCAGAGGCGGAAGGAGAAATGGAAAGCATTCATCCCGGCTCATGGATAAACGGATATTTTGACACGTGGATAGGCCACAAAGAGAGCAATATCGCATGGGATTACCTGATAAACGCCCGCGAGAAACTTGGCAGCGAAGACGCATTGAAAGAACTTTACATAGCGGAAGGAAGTGATACGTTCTGGTGGTTCAGCGATTTTCATAAAAAAGAAGTGGACTTCAGTTTCGATTATCTTTTCAGAATGCACCTCATTAGCGCATACAAGTTGCAAAACGAAAAAGTTCCGCCGTATTTAAACTACCCTATTAAGGAGGCAAAATGAACTTAATATTTGTAATACACAACCACCAACCCGTGGGAAATTTCGACTACGTAATAGAAGAAGCGTATAAAAAATCTTACAAGCCTTTTATAGACGCAGTAATAGATGCAAAGGATTTCAGGTTCGGCATACATTTTTCCGGATACTTGATGCAGTATATCGAAAGGAAACATCCGGAATTCATAGAAAAATTGAGATACCTCGTAGGGCAGAAGAGGTGCGAAATTATCTCGGGCGGGCTGTACGAGCCGGTGCTTCCTCTCTTAACGGAAAGGGACAGGAAAGAGCAGATAAACAGAATGAACGACTACATCGAAAAATTATTCAAAGTAAGGCCTCGAGGTTACTGGCTTGCAGAAAGGGTGTGGGAGCAGCAAATTGCAAAAACACTTTCGGACTCCGGCATAAGGTATACGTTTTTGGACGATACGCACTTCAAAAATTCCGGAATAAACGAGAAAAATTTAAACGGTTATTTTATCACCGAAACGGAAGGGAAACCGCTCAAGATTTTCCCGATCAGCAAAAAACTCCGCTACCTCATACCGTTCAAAAGCGTAAACAAAGTGTTCGAATACCTTTTGGAACAGGACAAAAACGGTATCTCTATGGAACTGCTCGGAGACGACGGCGAAAAGTTCGGCGTATGGCCAGGAACGTTCAAATACGTTTACGAAGAAGGGTGGCTCAAGGAATTTACGGAAAGGATAGAAAAGGAAATCAGCCGTATAAAAATGGTTCTCCCTATGGAATACGTCAAAAATCATGCGCCCGCTGGCAGAACATACCTTAAAGAATGTTCGTATGAAGAAATGATGGAGTGGTCGAACGGAAATTTCAGAAACTTCCTTTTGAAATACCCCGAAGCAAATGACATGAATAAAAAGTGCATTTATTTGAGCGGAAAAGCGGATATTGTTCCCGACGAACTGCTGAAAAGCGAAGCAAACGATGCCTATTGGCACGGTGTTTTCGGCGGGCTCTATCTTCCGCACCTCAGGATAAGCGTATATGAAAATGCGATAAAAGCGGAAAAAAAGATAGAAAAAAATCCGTTCGACGTAAAAGAGACGGACATTAATCTTGACGGTGAAAGCGAAATCATCGCCGAAACGCCTCTGCTGAATGCGTATTTTCAAAAAACAGGCGGGGCAATCTACGAATTGGACGATAAAGTAAAAAACATAAATCTGTTGAACGTGCTGACAAGAAGAGAGGAGCCCTATCATAAAAAAATCAGGGAACTCAGCGGAAAAAATCAGGATACGAACGGAGTAAAAACGATTCACGAAATCGTCAGAGCAAAGGAGAATGATCTCGACAAATTCCTCATATACGATTGGTACAGAAGGGCGTCTTTCGTTGATCATTTCTTCAGGGAAGACACAACAGCCAAGAGGGTTTACCAAATGAATTTCGGAGAGCAGGGAGATTTCGTATCCGAGCCGTTCGAAGGAAGCACGGACAAAGACGAAGAAAACCTATACATACGAATGAAAAGAGACGGACACGTCTGGCACGGTGAAGATTGGGAAGAAATCACTCTCAGTAAAAAGTTTACCATTCCGAAAAACGAAAGAGTGCTTGAAGCTTTATACACACTTAAAGCGGAAAGGGAGATGTTTCTTTTCTTCGGAGTGGAAATGAATTTTATGCTGTTTAAAGACGGAATGAAGATAAACGACAAACCTTATACCGCCTTTACGGAAACAAGCGGAGACACATTCCTGATAGAGGACTTCATACAGCAAATAAAGATAAATATTGAGTTTTCCGAAAAATTAACGCTCTGGACGTTCCCTATATACACGGTATCGCAATCGGAAAGCGGCTTTGAAAAGACGTTTCAGGGCCTCACTTTCATTTTCAGCAAAAAAGGTATAATAAGAGAAAAAAGAATTGGCGTAAAATTGAAATTTGATTAGGAGGTTTAAATGCCAGAACTAAGAAAAGACCCCGTAACGGGGAGATGGGTGATAATTGCAGTGGAAAGGGCGATGCGCCCGAGTGATTTCAAAGAAAACGAAGAAGCGGAAAGTAAAGACGTAGTTGAGAAATGCCCGTTTTGCGAAGGGCACGAGGCAAAAACTCCGCCCGAGATTTTAGCATACAGAAAACCGGGCACGCAGCCCAACACGCCTGGCTGGTGGGTAAGGGTAATCCCTAACAAATTCCCGGCTCTCAAAGTGGAAGGCGATTTAAACAGGAGAGGCGTGGGTATGTACGATATGATGAACGGTATCGGAGCACACGAAGTAATCATAGAATCTCCGAGCCATTTCGACTCTCTTGAAACACTTCCCTTAAAACACGTGGAAGACATTTTGTGGGCGTTCAGAGACAGATGCCTTGATCTGAGAAAGGACATTCGTTTCAAATACATCATCATATTTAAAAACAAAGGTAAAAAAGCGGGAGCATCGCTTTCGCACCCACACTCGCAGCTCATAGCGACACCGGTACTCCCGAAAACGGCAAAAGAGGAACTTGCCGGCGCGCAGAGATATTACGATTACAAGGAAAGATGCGTTTACTGCGACATGATTGCGCAGGAAGTAGGAGACAAAAAAAGGCTCGTTCTTGAAAACGACGAGTTTGTCGTATTCGTGCCTTTTGCAGCAATCGTCCCGTTCGAAATGTGGATACTGCCAAAACAGCACAGCTCTGACTATGCCGATATAAAGAGAAGCCAAATTCCTTACCTTGCCGATGCACTTCAACGTTCGCTGAAAATGCTCGGAAAGGCTGTTCCCAACGTGCCTTACAATTTTTACTTCCATTCGGCACCTCTCAACAACCTGCACCTTCCGCACTACCACTGGCACATAGAAATAGTGCCGAGACTCACACATACAGCAGGATTCGAATGGGGCACGGGGCTATACATAAATCCGATGCCGCCGGAACGTGCGGCTGAATTTTTAAGAGAAGCGGGAAAGGAGCTTGAAAAATGAGAATAGGGATAGTTGCAAGCGAAGCGGTGCCTTTCGCAAAAACAGGCGGGCTTGCGGACGTAGCAGGAACGCTCTTTAAAGTTTTCAGGGAAATGGGCAACGAAACGTATTTGTTCCTCCCGTTCTACAAAACCGTTAAAAATGTCGGAAACACACGCAATGCAGGCACAATAAGCGTGAAGATAGGCTCTCAGGATATGGAAGGAAATATTATCGTTCAGGACGAAGAAAACGGAGCTGTAATTTTCATCGAGCAGGACTACTATTTTAACAGGGACAATCTTTACGGGACAAAAGAAGGAGATTACCCGGACAATGCGGAGCGGTTCGGATTTTTCGACATTGCGGTGCTCAAAGCGATAGAAAAACTTAACCTCAATCTCGACGTTTTGCACCTCAACGATTGGCAAAGCGGCCTGATTCCTCTTTTTATAAAAGATAGCGGTATGAAAATCGGCACGCTGTTTACGATTCACAATTTGGGGTATCAGGGAAATTTCGAGCAGGGCATTCTGGATCTGCTCCACATAAACAGAAAATATTTCACAATGGAAGGATGCGAATTTTACGGAAACGTGAGCTTTTTAAAATCCGGAATTGTCTATTCGGACTACATCAGCACGGTAAGCCCCACTTATGCAAAAGAGATACAGACACCGGAATACGGAGTGGGAATGGACGGCATTTTAAGAAAGCGCAAAGACAGGCTTATCGGCATTTTGAACGGAATCGACTATTCGGCATGGAATCCTTCAACGGACGGAATGATCTATCAGAACTACACGCTCAGCGAAATAACGAAAAAGAAGATAAACAAAGAAAAACTTGCGGAAGAACTAAAATTTGAAATTTCGGACAAGCCGCTTTTCGGCATGGTAAGCAGGCTTGCAGGGCAGAAAGGCGTTGACATACTGACGGACGCATTGAAAGACTTTCTGAAAGAAGACGTAAAAGTCGTTATCTTGGGGACAGGAGAAAAAGCGTTGGAAGATGCGCTGACAGAACTTTCAGCTCTTTACCCTGACAAGCTGAAAGCGTTGATAAAATTCGACAACACGCTTGCACATAAGATATATGCGGCAAGCGATTTCTTTATGATGCCGTCAAAATACGAACCGTGCGGACTGGGACAACTCATAGCGCTCAAATACGGTGCCGTGCCTGTCGTTCGGGAAACGGGCGGATTAAAAGATACGATCGATAACTACAACGAATACACGCATTGCGGCAACGGCTTTTCGTTCGAAGAATATTCCGGCAAAGCGCTGCTCGAGACGTTAAAAAAAGCAAACAATGCGTACAGAGACAGGAAAGTTTACGACTCGATACAGACAATCGGAATGCTATGCGACTTTTCATGGGGGAGATCTGCGGAAACATACCTGAAACTCTTTGAAAAGATAAAAGCATTGCCATAAGGAGGCGGGGAAGAAATGAAAATACATTTCGGAACATCCGGCTGGAGAGGAATTATCGCAAAGGATTTTACATTTGAAAACGTAAAAATTGCAAGTTTTGCAATTGCGCAGCATCTATTGAGTAGCGGAGGGAAAAGCGTAATCATCGGGTATGACACGCGCTTTCTGTCAGAGGAATTCGCAAAAACTGCGGCTGAAGTCCTTGCGGGATACGGCATAAAAAGTTATTTTTCACTTACCGACCTTCCCACCCCTGTCATCGCATATCAAACGGTAAGCAAAAAAACGGACGGTGCGATTAACATCACCGCTTCGCACAACGACCCTTACTACAATGGTATAAAGTTTTCGGCAAAAAGCGGCGGTCCCGCACTGCCCGAAGAGACAAAAGACATAGAGAGCAGAATTAACGCATTCTTCAAAAAACCGGAAAGTATCAAAACAATCCCGTTCGAAACGGCAATGGAGAAAAAACTCATCGTGCCATTCAAGGAAAACCAATACACGGACGCCGTAAAAAAACTCGTGGATATTGACATTATCAGAAAAAAACGAGTGAAGGTAATATACGATCCGTTCTTTGCAACCGGAAGAAAGTATTTTCCGAAAGTTGCAAGGGGCATTGCAAACTGCACGATGATTCATGCAAAAAGAGACACGCTGTTCGGAGGGCTTCATCCGGAACCGACTGGAAAAAATTTGGGCCCCCTCCGCAGAAAAGTTGTAAACAGCGGCGCAAAATTGGGGCTTGCAACGGACGGAGATGCGGATAGATTCGGAGTGGTTGACGGAGACGGGACGTTTATTTCGCCCAATATGGTTTTGCCGATTATCTACTACTATCTGCTCACCGAAAGAAAAATGAAAGGAAACGTGGTAAGGACGGTCGCAACGACACACCTTTTGGACAGAATTGCAAAATCATTCGGATACGAATCAATAGAAACGCCAGTAGGGTTCAAATACATAGGAGACGCAGTTGTCAAAGGAAAGGCAATATTCGGCGGCGAAGAAAGCGGCGGTGCGACAATAAAAGGGTGGATTGCGGATAAAGACGGGATTTTTGTAGATTTACTCGTTTTGGAAATCGTGTCGAGACGCAACAAATCGATGAAAGCGCTTTTCAAAGAACTCACAGACAAATTCGGAAGCGTCTATTCGAACAGATTGGATTTTAATTACAAAGGCGAACGTGAAAAGACGGAAACCGCATTAAAAACGATAATCAGGCCCCTTGAAAAGGAAGACAATGTAGAGAAAATAAACGAAACGGACGGAACAAAAATCATATTCAAAGACGGAAGTTGGATTTTGTTCAGATTCTCGGGCACCGAGCCGAAGATAAGGGTTTACGCCGAAGCCACCGACAAAAAGCAGCTTAAACGGCTTGAAGATACGGGGAGAAACATAATAAACAAAGCTTTAAGCAAGGGAGGCAAAAATGAAATTTAATTATGCAAATGCCGTTATGGAAAACGGTATTCCGTATGACGAAATCGGCAATGCTTCCGACATGCTGAAAAACGTTAAAGAAAGAATAAGCGAAAAGTTAAAAGGCGAATATTTTGCCCTGCAACTTCCATATCAAATGCAGCTAAAAGCAACGGACATCGTAAGGACTGCAACACAAATCAAGGAAAATTACGAAAATTTTGTTGTCGTTGGAATGGGAGGCTCCTCTCTGGGAAACCAGCTGCTGCACTTTGCATTTAACGGAATATATTACAACGAAACGCATACCCCTCGCATCTATTTTTTAGACAATGTCGATCCGGACTCAACCCTCACGCTTCTTAGCAGTTTAAATCTCGAAAAAACGATGTTCAATATCATCACAAAATCCGGAAGCACTGCGGAAACAATCGAGAATTTCCTGCTCATTACGGATATCTTGAAGGAAAAAGGATTGGACTTAAAAGAGCACCTCATATTCACAACGGATCCGGAAAAAGGGCTTTTAAGGGAACTGTCCGAAAAAACTGGAGTAAAAACGTTTGACATCCCTCCTCTTGTAGGCGGCAGGTACTCCGTGCTATCACCGGTAGGGCTGCTCTCTGCGGCAGTGGAAGGAATTGACATACCGGTGCTGCTCAGGGGGGCGGAGCTCATGCGGCTAAAAATCATAAATAGTAACGCAACGGAATGCGCCGCACTTATCCTCCCGTTTTTGCAATACAAACTCTTTACGGAAAAGCATGTAAACATCAACGGAATGTTTGTTTACTCGGACGGTTTGAGTTATTTCGGAAACTGGTACA
>JALSNB010000168.1 GCA_026987225.1 Caldisericaceae bacterium | reverse complement strand
AATTGAAGAAAACCTGAAAATCACAACACCTTTTGATTTAATCGTTCTCGAGGGTATAATTAAAAAATGGAACTGAAAATAGGCATAGGATACGATTCGCACAGGTTTTGCGAAAATAGGAAGCTCGTTTTGGGAGGTGTGGAAATCCCCTTCGAGAAGGGGCTATTGGGGCATTCGGACGGAGATGCGCTGATTCACTCGATTATCGATGCCTTGCTTGGTGCGGCACATCTCGGGGACATAGGAAAAATGTTTCCCGATAACTCTGACGAATTTAAAGATGCGGACAGCACGGAACTTTTGAAGCGTGCATACGAGGCTGTTTCGGATAAGGGATACGCCGTAATTAACATTGATTCCGTCGTGATTTTGGAAAAACCGAAAATTGCCGCACTTACGGATAAAATGGAGAAAAATATTGCTTCCGCACTTTGCATTCCGGCGGAAAACGTTTCCGTAAAGGGCAAAACGAACGAAGGAATGGATTTTGTCGGAAGAGGCGAAGGAATTGCCGCAATTTCGACGGTTTTGTTACGGAGGGAAAAATGAAAAAAACGTTTGTAAAGGAACTAACGTCCGGAGAAAGCATAGAGGAGCAATTTGTCGTTCTCGAAAAAACGCTGGAGAAGGCAAAAACTGGCAGAGTTTACGCAACCGTGAAACTTGCCGATAAAACCGGTAGGATTTCCGGAAAGATATGGGACGATGCAGACAAAAAATACGCCCTTTTCAAAGAAGGGGATATCGTGCTGGTGAAAGGTAAGACATCCGTTTACAAAGGTGTTCTTGAAATACATATCGATTCGATAACACCGTGCAGCGAGGGCGATTATGACGTTTCGGATTTTCTCAGGGAATCGGAGAAAGACAGAAAAGAGATGTTCGAAGAAATTCTCGATCTGATAAATTCCGTAGAAAACCAATTTTTGAAAACATTACTCAAAAATATTTTCCGCGACCCTCGCATAAAGCAAGGAATGCTCACCGCGCCGGGTAGCGTAAATGTGCATCATGCCTATGTCGGAGGCCTTGCGGAGCACACGCTGAACGTTGCAAAAATATGCGATACCATGACAGAACTTTACCCTCAACTTGACAGAGATCTCCTTGTTTGCGGCGCTCTGCTTCACGATATCGGAAAGATCGAAGAGTATGAAGTTTCCGGCCGTATGAAACAGACGAACGAAGGGCGCCTCATAGGGCACATTGCAATAGGTGTTATGTTTGTCCGGAAAGAGATGGAAAAAATCAAAGATTTCCCGCACGAGCTCGAAGTATCGCTAATTCACCTGATTCTTTCGCATCACGGCGAATACGAATTCGGCTCACCGAAACTTCCGCAGACTGCAGAAGCTGCGGCACTTGCCTACGCCGATCTGCTCGACTCGAAAGTGGAGAGCTTTTTGGATGCAATAAACGGAACAACCGAGGAGTGGAGCAGGTATATTCCCACCCTCAACCGCCGCATCTACACGGGCAAAAAGGAAGATTAACCCCCCTCGCCTCTGCATTTTGTCCTACTCGTACCTGGTACTAATAGGATATTTCTGTGTAGAATCATAACTCGTACTGAGCACCAATCGTTGCATTGGTTGATAGAATAGTTTTTTAAGAGATTTGCATCGCTTTTGAATTTTTGTATAAATTTCCTGAATTTAAAACTCATTTAAGATGCCGATGAAAGTTATTTTATTGTCTCTCTGTTTGCATTAAATAAATTAGCCCCTCTGGTTTTAGAGGGGCTATGGAAATTTAATGTATCTTCCGGATTATTTCCTTATTCATCTCTATATATCATTTTTTAATTCTTTCAATTCTTTCCTGCTTTCTTTTCCTTTATCCTTTATCATTTGTCTTTTCGTCTTTTACGGTGTAGGATATGTTATCGTAATGGTTCTTGTTGCTCCATTCCAATCCACTTTGCAGCCTAAGTTCTCTGCTACGAATCTTAATGGTAGCATTGTTCTGTCATTTATTATTATAGGTTTGACATCGTGATTGTTAGGGTCTATCCATTTTGTTTCTCCGTTTACTTTTGCTTTGGGATTATCTATCCATAAGTTTATTACGGTATCGTTAAAGTTTATTGTAACTTTTCTCTCTTTACCGTCCCAACTTATTGTTCCTCCCAATGCTTCTACAATTGCACGTATGGGAACAACAGTTCTGCTCCATTTGGGTATTATTACGGGTTTTGTTCCTCTTCCCGGATCTATCTCTTGCTTTACTCCGTTTACTGTCATGTATGGGTTATCAGGTTGTAGTGTGATAACTATCTGTTCCGTAGAAGTAGGTTCGGTAGTTGCACTTGCTTCGTTCGAATAATTAGAGAACCCTTCGGAGTTAAATGCTCTTACTCTGTAGTAATACGTTGTTCCGTAACTTAAACCTTTATCCTTATAACTTGTCGTATCTGCAGGCAGAGTTGCAATAACCGTATAACTTCCTCCTAATTCTTTTCTTTCTACTTTAAATCCGTCTTCGTTATCCGAGTTATCACTCCACTCAAGATCTATTTCTGTAGAACTAATAACTGTTGCACTTAATCCTGTCGGTGCATCGGGCTTACTTATGCATTTAGGCACATTTACGGCAGATGATTCCGCATAATCCGAATCTCCGGCACCGTTAACAGCCTTTACTCTGTAATAATACGTTTTATTTCCTTCAACTGTCGAATCGGTATACGTTGTAGCATCAGGATCAAGTGTTGCAATAACGGCATACGTTCCACCGGCTTCTTTTCTTTC
>JALSNB010000167.1 GCA_026987225.1 Caldisericaceae bacterium | reverse complement strand
AAGGCGGCTATCGGAAAAGCGATGAGGTATCCTCCGAGAGGCCCGTAAAGCTGAGCAATGCCACCGCTAAAACCCGCAAATACGGGCAGTCCGATTGCACCGAGTGCGATGTAGGTAAGCTGCGTAAAAAAACTCAGTTTTGCATCGAGAATAAAGCTTGAAAGAACTACAAAAAGCGTTTGAAACGTAATAGGTACCTGTCCTATCGGAATTGAAATCTGTGCCCCTACGATTGTAAGGGCGACAAAAATGCCTCCGTATGCAATTTCTTTTACTGTAAACCGTCTATCCATTGAAGCAATTATACTGAATTAACCTCTTCGGGGCAACAGTTTAAAATGCACTTTTTTACTACATTTTTTGCGTCAGGTGTTGACAACTCATATTTAAAATGCTACAATACCTCTGGAATGAGAGGTGCATATGAAAGAGATAATAGAATGTATCCCGAATGTAAGTGAGGGTAGAAGAAGCGATGTCATAAACGAGATTGTTCAAAATCTCCAAAAAACAGGTGTAAAAGTTCTTGATTACTCTTCAGATCCCGATCACAACCGTTCTGTTATCACATTTGTCGGTGATAAAGAAACCGTTAAAAAAGGTGCGTTACAAGTGGCGAAGGATGCGGTTCGCCTTATCGATTTGACCAAGCATCACGGAACTCATCCGAGAATGGGTGCTGTTGACGTGATTCCTTTTGTCCCGATAAAAGGTGTAACTATGAAGGATTGCGTTGAAATAAGCAAAGAGGTTGGGAAAGAAATTGCCGAAGAGCTTAACGTGCCTGTCTATCTTTATGCGGAATCGGCTACAACCCCTCAGCGTGTGAAATTGCCTAATATAAGAGAAGGGGAGTTTGAAGGATTTTTTGAAAAGATAAAAAAACCGGAGTGGAAACCGGATTTTGGCAAACCAGAGGTACACCCCACAGCCGGCGTTGTTGCCGTTGGTGCAAGAGAATTTCTTATTGCATACAATATCAACCTGAATACAACGGATCTGAAAATAGCAAAAAAGATTGCTCGTTCCATAAGGGAAAGCTCCGGAGGGCTTCGCTACATTCAGGCAAAAGGAATGGAACTGAAAGATAAAGGGTGCGTTCAGGTATCGATGAATATATTGAACTACAAGAAAGCCCCGCTTTACAGAGTATTCGAGATAGTAAAAATGGAGGCCGAACGGTACGGGGTAAATGTTCTTGAAAGCGAGTTAATCGGACTTATGCCTATGGATGCCGCACTGAAGAGTCTTGCGTTTTATATGCAGTTTCCTAAATTAACGTCCGACCGGATTGTAGAATCAAAAATATACGAATAGGAGGGGAGAATGCCAAAAACTATTGTTGATCTTGTAATATTAAATGCAAAACAGCTCCTCACTATGGTTCCAAGCGAGAGTGATGAGGAGGGGGAGAATCCTCTTGGAATAATAGAAGACGGTGCTGTTGCGGTAAAAGACGGTAAAATTTTTGCTGTCGGCAAAACAAACGACGTTCTTGCGCAGATTGACTTTAAAAAGGATACCGTTCAAATTGATGCCGATGGCAAAGTCGTTATGCCGGGTTTCGTTGACCCGCACACGCATGTGGTTTTTAAAGGAACAAGGGAAAGGGAGTTCATATTAAGGCATCAAGGTGTGCCCTATATGAAGATTCTGAAAGAAGAAAATACCGGTATCATTTCCACGGTGCGCTGGACGAGAAAGGCGAAATTCGAAGAACTGCTCGAGATCACGAAAAAACATATATCGGAAATGATCGATTGGGGGACAACAACCCTCGAAATTAAAAGCGGTTACGGACTGAACCTTGAAGAAGAGATAAAAATCCTTCGTATAGCAAGGTATCTCGGGGAACACTCGCCGCTAAATATAAAAACCACCCTGCTTGCCGCCCATATTATACCGCCGGAATATCACATGCGCGACGAAAAATACGTCGATCTCGTGATAAGCGATATTATTCCTATTATTGCCAAAAACGGGCTTGCCGATTTTAACGATGTATGGTGCGAAAAGGGAGCGTTCACAAGAGAACAGGCAAAAAAAATCCTTCGTGTCGGTATAAAAAACGGTTTGATACCGAAAGTTCATGCGGACGAAATGAGCGATGCGGGTGGTGCAAAGCTTGCGGCGGAAGTCAAAGCAATATCTGCGGACCACCTTACGTATGCGTCCGAAGAAGGGTTGGAAAAAATGAAAGAAGCCGGAGTTGTTGCCGTTTTACTGCCGGTTACCACATTCTCTTTGGGTAAAGATAAGTTTGCCGATGGCGGGAAGATGGTTGAAATGGGGCTTACCGTGGCGCTTGGCACGGATTACAATCCCGGAACTTCCATGTGTCCTTCCATGCCGCTCGTTATCTCTTTTGCCGTTGTCCGCTTGAAAATGGATATTGTGAGTGCACTTTACGGTGCTACGTTGAATGCCGCAAAGGCGATAGGATTGGAAAATGAAGTAGGCAGCCTTGAAGTAGGAAAACGTGCGAACGTTAATGTGCTTAACATTAAAAATTACGAGGAAATACCTTACCGAATCGGTGAAAATTACGTGGAAACCGTAATTTCAAACGGAGAAATCTTGAAAGGAGGCCCAAATGCCTGAAGAAGTTAAAAGAACCCCGTTGTTCAATGAACATTTAAAACTCGGGGCAAAGATGGTGCATTTCGGTGGATGGGAGATGCCCATTCAGTATACCAGCATAATCGAGGAGCATCTCAATGTGCGTAAAAATGTCGGTGTATTTGATGTCTCCCATATGGGTGAGATTGAATT
>JALSNB010000166.1 GCA_026987225.1 Caldisericaceae bacterium | reverse complement strand
GAGGAAAAGAAAAATCAGAGACTTAAAGGAGACATAACTTTAGAAGAATTTTCGAAGATATTCAATGTGCCTATTCGTTCGGTAAGAGAACAGATAATGAAGATAGGTATTCCTTACAAACCATCAAGAAAACTTTCAAAGGATGAGGTGCATTACCTTGCGTTTGAGATGGGATTGGACGTTCCGGAATTTAAAAACGAAGCATTTATTAATAAATTTCAACCGAGAGCCCCTGTTGTAACCGTTATGGGGCATGTCGATCACGGAAAAACGACATTACTTGATACTATAAGAAAAACTTCGGTTGCGGAACGCGAGAAAGGAAGAATTACTCAGGCGATAGGTGCATCGGTAGTAGTTTTTGACGGAAAAGAAATCATTTTTATCGATACCCCGGGGCACGAAGCATTTACCGAAATGCGTTTGAGAGGATCGATAGTTACGGATATAGTAATTCTCGTTGTTGCTGCAGACGAAGGCGTAAAAGAGCAAACAATCGAATCAATAGATCATGCTCGTGCTGCAAATGTGCCGATAATTGTCGCAATTAATAAAATTGACAAACCGAATGCCGATCCGGAAAGAGTCAAACAACAGCTTGCAGATAGAGGATTACTTCCGGAAGAGTGGGGCGGTTCGACAATATACGTTCCGGTTTCCGCAAAAACGGGAAAAGGCATTAAAGAACTTTTGGAAATGATAAATTTGCAGGCAGAACTTCTTGAATTGAAAACGGATAAGACTACTGTCTGCTCGGGGACTGTTATCGAATCCAAACTTGATAAAAACATTGGCCCGCTTGCAACAGTTATTGTTCAAACAGGAACTTTAAAAGTTGGAACTTATCTGAGAGTCGGGGATGTCGTGGGTAAAGTGCGGTTCCTGACGGACACAAACGGAAAAAGAGTAAAAGAAGCAAAAGCTGTTTCTGCGGTTGAAGTCGCCGGGCTTCCGGATGTTCCCAAGGCAGGGGAAATATTCTACGAAATGAGCAATATAGCTGAAGCCAAAGAGGAGATAAAACGCATAGAAGAAGAAAAAAAGAAAGCCAAACTTTCGATACAGCAAGGGCCCAAGACGATAGAAGACTTGTTCAGAGAGATGCAAGAAAAAGAGGCTAAAAAGTTACTTGTCATATTGAAGACAGCAACACAGGGCGCCCTTGAAGCCGTAAAACATGCAATTAAAGAGATAAAATCTCCGATACCTGTGGAAATTATTCATGAAGGAGTTGGCGGAATAGTTAAAAGTGACATACTTCTTGCCGAAGCTGCAGATGCTTTGATAGTTGGGTTTAGCGTGAGACCTACGAGCGAGGCTAAAAAAGAGGCGAAATCTCGCGGTGTTACGATTAAAACTTACGATATTATCTTTGAACTCACCGATGCACTTGAAGCACTGCTAAAAGGAATGATTATAGCAGAGAAAAAAGAAGTCATAATGGGTCGTGCTATCGTCAAAAAAGTGTTCAAAGTATCCGGAGTCGGTACAATTGCAGGTTGCCTTGTAACCGAAGGAAAAGTTGTTAGAGGAGCCAAAGTAAAAATACTTAGAAATAATGTTGTTGTGTACTCGACAGAAATCGCTTCGCTAAAAAGATTTAAACAGGACGTAAAAGAAGTTCTTAAAGGGTATGAATGCGGAATCGGATTGAAGAATTTTAATGATATAAAGGTGGATGACGAACTGGAAGTAGTAAGCGAAGAAGAATAAAATGCCACTTTACGTGTGCCCCACGCCTATCGGTAATTTAAAAGATATTACGATACGTGCTATTCTCACGTTGAGGAGTGTTGATTTAATCGCTGCGGAGGATACGCGAAAGACGCGTATCCTGCTGAATAAATATGGGATACGAACGAAGCTTACAAGCTTCCACAGCTATTCTACAGAGAAAAAATTAGAATTTTTAATCAGAAGCTTAAAAGAAGGAGAAAATATCGCCTTGGTGACAGATGCCGGAACGCCGGGAATATCCGATCCTGGATATAACATTATAAAAAGGTGTCTGAACGAGGGCTTGGACGTGGAGGTATTGCCGGGCCCAACAGCATTTGTCCCTGCCTTGCTTCTGTCCGGTTTTCCACCTGCACATTTCGCTTTTTACGGTTTCTTGCCCAGAACTAAAGGTAAGAGAATTAAAATTCTAAAAAGTTTTGAGAATTTCCCTGGCCCTGTTATCTATTACGAATCTCCGTTCAGAGTTAAGGCATTGCTTTCCGATATTCGCGAGGCACTCGGAGACGACAGGGAAGTCGCCCTTGTTCGTGAATTAACTAAGATTTACGAAGAAACAATCAGAGGCAAAGTTTCGGATGTGGAGAATGAAATCAAAGATAGAAAAATAAAAGGAGAAATCGTTGTAGTGGTGAATGCAAAACACAAATAAATATTGACAGTTGCAATAAGAACTATATAATGAATGCTAAAGAAAAAAGAAAGGAGTGAGCTATGGAAGAAATCGAGAAGACTTTAACAAGGGAACAAGCATTAATTGAAGCTGAAAGATGTCTTTATTGCTATGATGCTCCTTGTCAAGCCGCATGTCCCGCACATGTTCCGATTCCGGAATTTATCCAATCCATTAGAACCGGAAATTTAAAGGGTGCAAGGGAAATTCTGGAGGAAGCACATCCTTTAATCGAAACGTGTGGAAGGATTTGTCCCGAAGAAAGTTTTTGCCAGTCTGTATGTACAAGAAATGCTATTGACTATCCGGTAAGAATACGGGAGCTTCATCGTTACGTAACTGACAATACGGATCCGTCTGAAAATCTTTCCCTT
>JALSNB010000165.1 GCA_026987225.1 Caldisericaceae bacterium | reverse complement strand
ACGGCTCGGATTTTAAGCACTGCTTGAAATACAGGTAAAAGCGCAAACTTTTGTATGTCGGTCTCGTAAGTAGCATCTCACACTCAATACTGCCGTCAGTACTTTTTCCGTAATAAGCATACCGCCAACGCCTTACGCGGAGCATACCGTAAATCGAAATCGCCCCGACAAGCAAAAACACCGCAAGAATTACGGAAAAAACGATCAGTGCCTTTTTTATTTTCATACTTTTATTTTAATACCTCCTTTAAAAATTTGCAAACAAATCCGACGCTTTCCGTTCAAAACAAAAAACGCTTACTACGAGGTACGAATAGGACATTTTTACGCACAACTTGAAACTCGTGCCGGATACCGATTTTAAACTGTTTACCTGAAAACGAGATACCACACCAAACCGATAGCCAAAACGCCGGATATCAATATGAGGGTTGCATACAAAGGAAAACGTGCTTTCTTTGCCTTTTCTCCTACGGCAATGCGCCGGGAAAAGATTGAGGCAATTTAAGAATTGCAAAAAGCGTATTCGCAACAAGAAGCGATATTGTAAAAACAAGCATTAAAGCAGCCGATCTCCTGTTTGCTCTCTTCCACACTTTCGGATCTCCGAGCGTTTCGGGACTCCTCACTCCGACAAAATAATTCTGTTTTGCGCGCATCGTAAAAATTGCTATCAGCATGTAAGCAACGATCAGCACCGTGTTAACAATGTAAAAATTTGCGCCCTGCGGTAACGGAACAGGTATTTTTCACCTCCTTACAGATTTTTTAAAAATTCAAAACACGCCCGAGTATCATAAAAGTGATAATTACACAAACAAGCGCTATAAAACCGGTAATTAACCTCTTTTTGGAAACTCCGGGAAAAGCGAATTCAAATTCGGATACCGGATGGCCTTTTCTCTTCTGCTCGGCAAGCCATCTTCTCTCACGGATATCGGTATATGCCATCAAAATTGCATAATAAACGAATATACCGGCTCCGATTATCAGCGTAAACGTAAGGCCGTAACGCCCCGATCTGTCAACAATAAGCAGAACGATGTTTGCAACAAGCAAAGGAATAAAAATGATAAATATCAGTGTTGCATTTAGTTTGTTCACTCTTTTCCATTCGTTTTCGTCCGCCGCAGTCATTGGTGTAAGCACGGCAACGGGCATGATTCCCCTTTTGCTTTTGCGCACGATAAACGCAAAGAATACGAGGAAGGAAAGCATTACAAGGTCTGTAATGTAATAAACATTCGAATTAGTCGCCGTTTGCACGGTATCGCCTCCTTTCGAATATCAGCAAAATCGCCGCACTGAAAATTGAAAAAACGATTAAAAGCAATGAAGCAACGGTTATGCGGCCGGCAGAAGCGGTGCGGAAAAACCCTATGACAAGCACGTTGGCAACAAATAGGACAGGAATTATCAAATACTCCCAGTACAAAAAGTTAACATTTGTAAAAATTACGGCCCATATCAGGATATTTACGGCAAAACAGAGCAAAGGGAATATAACGAATGAAATGTAAGGATACGGAAACAGTTCCGATATGTTGAAAACAAACCCTTTGTAAAATAAAAGTTTTATAGCGGGCGGAACAAAATAAACAATAAGAAGGCCGAGCAAGGAATAAACGGAAGAAAGCAGCGATACGTAGGATACGACATGCCGGAAAGATGTCTTTTTGATTTCTGCGTGTAGATTACCGTTTGAAACACCGAAAGAGAAAAAGGAAAATCTGCCGAAAAGAATAAGCGGAACCATACTGAAAATAAAAACGGATGCGGGTGCGATGACGGAGTTTAATAAAAACGCATAGTGTGAAAATTCTTTTCCTGAGTAATAGACGTATTGAGGCAGAACAAACATCAAAAACAGAATCGGGACAAACAGGGCAAACGAGAGGCCCGCAATAGCGGAAAAACCGTCGGAGCGCTTCTTCAAATGTCCGTTTGCAACGTTCGAATTAACCGACATACGCATCATCTCCCGATTTCTGCCTCAAAGCATTATCGTAATATTTCATTGCAATTTTTGTAGGGGCGATAAACAGAATGACAGCGCCTAACAATGCGGCGCTTGCCGTAAGGAAATCGATCCGTTTGTAAATTATTACCCCTACCACACCGCTTGCAAAACAGACAGCACCATAAATGAGAAGGTCTTTTCTGTAAGGTTGTTTTCTGTTATCCGGAAGCTCGCTGAGTTTAACAAAACGAAAGAAACTGTAGGGATATTTTACCATACGTATCACGATACCCAAAGAGATCATGATGAAACCCGGGAGCAGGAAAAACAATAACCAAAAGTTCAGTTTTGCCTCTGGCAAGACAATGATAATCGGAGACGTCAAAAGCATCAGCAATCCGCCCGTTGAAAGATAAAAGAAACTTATCTCTTTACTTTTCAAAAAACAAAAGAAGTAAAAAACACCGAATACAATATAAATCGCATCAAAACACAAATACGCTTTCGCAAGATAACTCATATTTATCACCTCTTAACAAATTTTATAACGATTTTTAAAAATTTGCAAATGAAAATTTTCCCGAATGCGATACGGACAGCGAAAAGGTAAAACCGATTCCGGTTTGCCCCGTTAGGGTGTCAGACACCCGTACTCGACATCGTGATCCGTTATTACAACAATGCCGTGTCCTTTTATTGTTAATACGATACTATGTGCCGCATCGGAATAGGCAAAGCTCGAGATTTCAACAACAGGAATATCGTATGTGTCCGAAATAGGGTAGTTAAGAGGATGCCCATTTCTCGTAAATTCGGCGAAAAGTTTT
>JALSNB010000164.1 GCA_026987225.1 Caldisericaceae bacterium | reverse complement strand
TACAAACTTATATTCAAATTGTGCGGGTTTTTCACCTCGTCTTTCGTAACGATAAACGGCCCGAGCGGCATGGAACTGTCAAAGTTCTTCGAGCGGAACCACGGGTGCCCCTCTTTCATATCGGCGTATTCGAGTTCTCTTTCCGTAACGTCGTTTGCAATGGTATATCCGAACACACAATCCATTGCCTTGCGCTTTTTCACGTTTTTGCAAACTTTTCCTATCACAACGGCAAGTTCCACCTCGGGATCGATGCGTTTTGCAAAATCGGGATACTTTACGTTTTCACCGTTTGCCACAACGCAGTCCGCAAACTTTCCGAATATTATGGGCTCGGTCGGCACGTCGGCACCGGTTTCCTTTGCGTGCGCCGCATAGTTTTTGCCAAGGCAGATAATTTTGCTCTCGCGCGAAATCGGAGCTGCAAGTTTTGCTTTTTTTACGGAAAAGAGTTTGTAGAAATTGCCGTTAAACGTTTTCTCGGCAAGTTTCAGCATTTTCTTTATATCTTCCCATTGGGAAATAAACTCCGTGAGACTGTAAACAACGGGAAATTCCCTGTTTTTAACGAGATCGCTCAAAACATCCGAAACGAACTGCACGTCAATAATTTTGTCATTCATCATAACTCCGACTTTTTCGATTTGCCCTTCTCCGAATGTTACGATTTTCATCTTTTCCTCCTTATCACTATTGTAATCAAAAATATCAAAAATGCGGTAAGCACGATCGTGGGGCCAGTGGATATGTTAAAAAGGTACGAAAATAAAATGCCCAAAACTGCGCTGAGAATGCCGAAAACGATCGAATAAATCATTGTCCACTTGAAACTTTTTGCAACGTTCATCGCAGATGCGGGCGGTATCACGACAAGCGCCGAAACAAGAATAATGCCCACCGTTTTCGTGCTCACGACGATAATCAAAGCAAGTATTACAAAAAAGGTATAGTCAATCAGATTAACGGGAATGCCTTTCACCTTTGCCCAATCCTCGTCAAGCGCAATCATAACGATTTCGTGAAAGAACGCAATGAGAAAAGCAAAAACAATAACTGAAAGCGCAATCACGGCATACATGTCGGCAGTCGAAACGGCAAGTATGTCTCCGAACAGGTAGCTCAACAGATCAGGCTTGTATCCGTGCACGAACCCTATCAGCACGACGCCGAATGCCATGGAAGAGGGAAGGAAAATCCCTATCACCGTATCTATGAAGAGCTGCGAGGTTCTGTAGAGATAGCCTATGCCCAGCCCGACGAGCGCACCGAACGCAACGGCACTGCCGAACGGGCTTGCGCCGATAAGGTATCCTATCGCAACGCCTGCAAGCGAAGAATGTGCAACGGCATTTGCAAAAAAAGACATCTTTCTCGTCACGACAAAAACTCCGATCGATGCGCAGAGCAAAGCGGAAAGAATACCGCTTATCAAAGCCCTTTGAAGAAACAGAGGCATTACCTTTTTACCTCCTGATCCTTGTAAAGTTCGCACGGCCCGTTTTCCGGACACGGCTTATGCTTGAAAGCACCGATGTCATGCCCGTAAAGCGTGTGAAGGTGCTGTTCGCTCAGCACTTCCTTGGGACTGCCGTAGCAAATGAGTTTTTTGTTGAGGCAGAGCACGGTATCGGCAAATTTGTCAAGCACTGTAACATCGTGAGAAACAAGAATAATAGTAATGCCATATTCGCTGTGAATCGTATCTATGAATTCGTAAAACGTTTTTTCTCCGGATATGTCGATGCCTGCAAGCGGCTCGTCCATGAAAACGATTTCGGGAAGAAACGTAAGCGCCCGCGCGATAAGCACCCTTTGCATCTGCCCGCCGGAAAGGTTGCCAATCATTTCGTGACGCATATTTTGAAGGTGCGCCATGCGGAGGAACGTATCGATACGCTTCTTTTTTTCCGCAGCACCGAGCGGCGTTTTGGACAGGGAAAGTTCGAGTATCTCTTCAACGGTAATGGGTAAATTTTTGGAAAATCCGAATTTCTGCGGCACATAGCCGATTTTAAGATGTTCTTCCCTGTCGAGATTGCAAACCGGTTTTCCGAAAAGTTCGGCCGTTCCCTCGTGCGGCACAAGATCCAAAATCGCCTTTATCAGCGTGGACTTTCCGGCACCGTTAGGGCCGATAATTACGGCGAGCGTGCCCCGCTCGAGTTCGAACGAAACGTCGTAAATCGCAGTCGTTTTACCGTAGCGGACCGTAAGGTGTTTTGCGGACAGAATGATTTCACTCACTGCCAAGCACCCGCTTTATCACATCCGCATCGTATTTTATAAGCGCCATGTAGCTCTCCCTGCCGCTCACACCTCCGAGCGGATCAAGTTCGGCAACTTTCACTCCGGTATCTTCCTCAATCGCATCGACAACATCGGAAGAAAGTTGAGGCTCTTTGAAAATCACCTTGACTTTTCCGCTCTTTATGAGATTTTCTATTGCCATAATCTTTTTCGGCGTGGGCTTCTGCCCGGGTGTTTCCTCTACGACGGCTATCTCGTTCAAACCGAAATATTCGGCAAAATACTCATATGCAGGGTGGAATGCAACGAAATTTTTGTTTTTCAAATCGGAAAGTTCCTTTTTTATCTCTTCGGATTCCGCTTTTATTTTTTCCGTGTAATTTTCGAAGTTTTTCTCATACGCCTTGCTGTGCTCAGGATCTATCCTGCAGAGCGTATCCCTTATGATGCGGCACTCTTCGATTGCATAGTCGGGGTTCAGCCAGAGGTGCGGGTTGCCGTTATGCGCCTTTACGACAGAGCTAAGAGTTTCGTTTACGTTT